>CAYYHS010000122.1:0-6993 GCA_964471785.1 uncultured Chitinophagaceae bacterium | reverse complement strand
ACGAGTGTCACGCTCCGCACCGTGTCATTCTCCGACACATTGAACGGTTATATCCTGGGAGACAACGGCACAGTGCTGAAGACAACCGACGGAGGCACCACCTGGAACCTCACTCAGTCACCGGCATCGACGTTGAACGCTATGAAGTTTATCAGCGCCAGTGAAGGTTGGGTCGTCGGGGACAACGGGAAAATCTTTTCGACCAATACCGGAGGAGCGCAATGGGAGAGTCAAATAAGCGGCGTTACAGCCAAACTCCTGGGCGTAGATTTTCTTGATGCTCATAACGGAATTACCATCGGTAACGGAGGGATTATTCTCACAACGAAGAATGGAGGTTTAACAGGAGTCAGAGGCCCTCATGGATCCTTTCCCACGAGCATAACGCTCGAACAGAACTATCCGAACCCGTTCAACCCAACAACGACGATTTCCTTTGCAATTCCGTCACGGTCGCGTGTATCATTAAAAATTTTCGATGTGTTAGGAAGACAGGTTTCAACGATCGTATCTCAAGAATTGCAGGCTGGAAGTTACACCCGGCAATGGAATGCGGCGAACATGGCAAGCGGGGTTTACTTCTATCGTTTGGAGGTCGGCAGTTTCGTGCAGACGAGGAAGTTGGTGGTGCTGAAATGACTTATCTAATTGTATGACATATCGCATACAGCCCCGACGACCATCTGGGGTTTTTGTAGCCTGACTGTATATGTGAATAAAGCTAAATTCGCCTAAATAAGTTTCATAGGTTGAGATTGGTATCTTCGCTCGCACGAAATCGCTCAATAATGGCTTTCACAAGGAATGAAGAGATGAATATCCGATTATCAAAATCAAAGCTCATAATACTTTTTGGATTATTACATCTGAATATTCTTAGTGCTCAATCTACCTGGAGATGGTTGAATGGGGGCGTTCAGTCGAACACACTCGTCGCAGTTAAGGCGTTGGATACAAACAATGTCATTGCCGTTGGTGACGTATCAACTATTATGAAAACAGCCGATGGCGGCAATCACTGGGAGGCAGAATTTCGCGTTGCAGGAACTGAAAGCTACCTCTCCGATCTCGCGTTCAGTGACTCTAAGAGAGGGATTGCTGTTGGGCAGTACGGAACCATCCTCTTAACGACCGATGCCGGTGAATCGTGGGCTCTCCAGGCCAGCCGAACACAGTCCTTCTTGTCTGCGCTTGCATACCTGGGTAATCAGACTTGGATTACCACGTCGTATGAAGGAATATTCTACCGCTCTACCGATAATGGATCATCATGGATTGCCATCGCACCTGGCGGCACTCACAGTTTCAATGCGCTTCAGTTTGTTACTGCAAATGTCGGCGTTGCAGTCGGATCATCCGGCGCCATTCTCCGAACAACCGACGGCGGATTAACGTGGCAAGACAGATCTGCGAACACTTCCTACGCATTGCGCGGAGCTTTTTTCTTTAATCCCGATACGGGTTTTGTGTGGGGTGATATGGGAGTATATTTCCAAACAACAAACGGCGGAACAACGTGGATAAGTCATAATGTTATTGCGCCACTTTGGAAGGTCACATTCATCAACGCAAAGGTAGGATTCGCAACCGGAGCTACAAATAATTCCTTGTACCAAACTAAAGATAGCGGCGAAACATGGAATTGGATAGGATCTGGGAATGCTATTTCGCTTTCTTTTGCAAATGGAAAAACCGGGTTTGGTGTCGGCGGAGCAGGAAACATTATCAGGACGCAGGATTCCGGTGAAACATGGCAGTCCTATTCAAGCCCGATTCAAAGTACATTCCTTCGTGATATATCGTTTATTGATTCCACGACAGGAGTTGTAACAGGGTGGGATGGCGAGATACTCCGGACTACAAATGGCGGTGCGAGCTGGGATTCAAGATGGAGCGCCGGTTATGGTTATTTTAACAGTGTCGTGTTGAAGGACTCTGCCGGATTTGTGGCGGGTGGCGCAGGAACGATATTGTCCACTACGAATCAGGGTGTCGATTGGGAAATTCACAAAAGCGGAACAGCAAATAACCTTAATGGTATCAATTTCCATGACAGTACTGCTCTTGCTGTTGGCGATTCGGGGCTCATTCTCCGTTCCACCAACATGGGTGTGAGCTGGACACCGGTACAGAGTGGGACGAACTGGGGCCTTCAGTCAATTGCAATGGTTGATGATGACACCATGATTATTGTTGGAGGTGAACCATATATCGATAAAGGCGGGCTGATTTTGCGTTCAACGGACAAAGGGATTAGTTGGACGAACATATTGGGCGTTACTCCATTTATTATAAACAGAGTTGCAGTCTATGAGAACGTCGCAGTCGCGGTTAGTCTGCGAGGGATAATCTATGTTTCCACAAATTATGGAAGAACTTGGACTCAAAGGTCGCTTGGAATACAGGATGATCTCTACGGCATTGCTCTCGGTTCTAAAGGAAATGGGATAATTTGCACTGGATCTGGCGGCGTCTATTCTACTTCGGATACTGGTAAGTCCTGGATTGACGAAAAATCAGTGACGGCAAGTTGGCTTTACAGCGTAAGCTTTTTGAAATCCAATACTGCAATCATGGTCGGATTATATTCAACCATCCTTCAGTTGATTACTTCGGCGTCTACTACTGTTGATCAATCATTCTCGCCCTTGAACTTGACACCGAAACAGTACCGGCTTAACCAAAACTATCCAAACCCGTTCAACCCATCGACGAAAATTAGCTATCGATTGCCGAAGAGCAGTTTCGTGACATTGAAAGTTTATGACATCATCGGCAGAGAAGTGTCGATGCTTGTGAATGAAACGCAGAATGCAGGCACATATGAAGTGAGCTTTGACGCAAGCCACCTGGCAAGCGGGGTTTACTTCTATCGTTTGGAGGTCGGCAGTTTCGTGCAGACGAAGAAGTTGGTGGTGGTGAAGTGACTTTCATAATTGTATGCCACTAACGCATACAGCCCAGACCACAATCTGGGCTATTTGTTCTTGATTCTACCGCCGATTAAGACTATATTTTTCCATTGATCTTACCCGGGGGAACGGGCGGGAAATAATCAGACAGCTGAACCCTCGGATTCGCGAATGCGAAGAAGAGGGTTTTTGTATTTAAGGACCGAGGGTAGTGCCGATTCCAAAAAATACGATTGTATTTTTGGAAAATGTTTCTTCGATTAGCAACTGACCCCACCCTAGCTCTCCCCTTTTAGGGGAGGGAAATTCCTCTCCCCCTGTGCCGAAGGCATCACTTGGGGAAAAGGGGGAGATCGAGAGGGGGTCGCAAAAACACAAGATCTATTTTTAGCAAAGGCACTAGCATAGTAATTTCATTCTTAAGCGCCCCCTTCTTAAATCGGTTGTACGAAGGGAACTATGAAAATGATCACGAGTGACGTATGAATATTAGGCGTTCTTCAATATTTCAAAAAGATCCACTGAGGTATCTCGTCTTTCTTATCGCCCTGATTATCGCTTTTTGTTTGGAGACGTGCAAAGACAATCCTGTAAATCAAGGTTCAGCCGGTAGCGCAGGAATATCAGGAACAGTGTATGATCCATCTGGTCATCCACTCGACAGTGTTAAAGTCTATTGCTTATACTCGTTCGCTCTCTCTAGCGAAACAACGAGCCACAGATTCCATACCGAAGGAGCAGCGAAGGTTGACACGTTTGGATTCACCCTCTATCAAAACTTTCCCAACCCTTTTCAGAATTCTACCTACCTGCGCTTTTCGATACCGGTGCAGTGTTCCGTAAGTATTTCTCTGACGGATCGAATCAGTGGGAAGGTGATATATTCGACCACTGGGTCTTTTCTGGATGGAATGTATCAAGTATACCTGGAAAACATCGTTGATAGCCTGCAAATGCACAACGGACCGTATTCATATAAATTTAGCGCGACAGGAAACGGCGGACAAACATTTTCGGCCTCGAAAGAAGTATTTGTTGTCAGCGATCTCGGAAAGCCGAATTCATTGACAGCAACAGATGGAATGTATTACTTCAACTATGCGGATGCATTTGTGGGTGATTCGGTGATGACCTACACAAGCGATTTGTACCCATCGTATGCCACAACCCTTGGCGGAAACGTGACCTTGCTCTTCGAACGCAGAGGATATGAATCATATTACAGCAGTGCGAAGGTTTATCCGACCATTCAGTTCCATTCAGATATAATTATGACGAGGACGAATCAGTAATGAGCAAGTATATACTAATATTTATTCTCATCTTAGCATCGGATTCTACTGAGGTTTTCTCGCAATCCAAATGGCAGTGGATAGCTCCGAACCCTCCGATACGTGTGAGAACTCTCTCTACTTATGTTATCGGCGAAAAGGCGTTCTTTTGGTGTGATGGGAATGCAGTGTTTTCTACCACGGACACCGGAGCATCATTTACTATCTATCCGTCATATGGTCCGATGAATAATTCGGAAAACGGTTACTATCCAATGCAGGGCATTGCCTTTGCGGACAGCCTGAACGGCTATATCGTAGATCTTGCACATGGAGAATTTAGGACGACCGATGGAGGTTGGTCCTGGATCCAAACCGCCCAGTGGGGAAGTAATACGGTTCTAGTTTCTTTTGGGTCCCCGAAAATAGGTTGGAAAGTAGGGGGAGGGGGCTTCTATCGGACTTCAGACGCAGGCAAAACCTGGACTTATCTTCCTACACTATTCCTCGATGGTCTTAACGGCTTCGATGGTAATTTCTGTAAAATCTGCCCGCTTGATGCCAATAAGATTTGGGTGCTCAAGAGCGCCCAACAGGATTCTTCAAAGCCTGGCCCAATCTGGCGGAGCTCTGACGGCGGATTTACATGGACTAACATTCACACCGGCCTGACAGCGGACACTCTGAACGAAGTCTCGTATGAAGATCTTGTGATGAATCCGTCCGGAGTCGGATGTGTAACTGGAGCCGTTTACACTCCAACGATGAACTACGACAGCATCCGCGGGCTTGTGTTGATGACAACAAATTTCGGCGCCACCTGGACGCGCCAGGATTTTCCAAACGAAGACTACAAGAATATTATCTCAGTGAATGACAGCGTTTGGGTGCTGCTTGGAAACACTCGCCCTCATTCTTATGACATATGGGGTAAAAGCGTCGAGAGAAGAACTACCAACATGGGAAAAGACTGGTCATACTCCTCAGTGTTCGGTTCGGACACTTTTCAGACTCAAACATTTTATGCTTCGGCATACATTCCGCAGCTCAATACTATTATGGCTGCAACAATTCAGGGGATTTATAAATCTACCGATCAGGGAATATCATTCCCCAAATTAACTTCAGACAGAGACGTGCAGATTGATTTTATCACAATGGACAAGAATGCTCCTGCGAATTCCGGTCAAACGGTGATATGCCCATCTTATGGATTGGACTATTTGATCAGTCAGGATGGCGGCACGAATTGGATCCGCAAAAAACTGCCGGGCTACATCATGGTAACAATGAGAGATCTTAAGATTGCTGGAAGAAAAATGTATCAGATAGTGTATAACTATTCTGGAGGCGGTTATACTCAGCTTGAGCGTTCGACTGATTTTGGAGAAACATGGAGTCCACTGAGCCTCCAGAGCTATGGAGCGATGAGGGGATTGGCAGTTTCCGGCCCAGACACAATAGCAATGCAGACATATCCGGGCATTGCGATGTCTGTAGACGGCGGCAATAGTTGGAGCCAAGAGCCTATGTCTCCATATTTTTGGGTCAATGAATCACAAATAGTGGGGGGAAAAAATATCATTGCCGCTGGAGGATTTTATGATTCTGCCGCAACGAAGGGGATGATTTATACTTCTACTGATGCTGGCGCTGATTGGCGGATTCAGGATTTTCCTGCCGAACTCCAACAGATAAATATGATTAGTAGTACGACCGGTTTTGCAGTTGGTTCAGATTCGAAATTATACCGAACCGTTGATGGAGGCAAGAGTTGGAGCATTACTCTAACGGGTGTCACGTCATTTGCTTTTTTTGATTCACGGCGCGGGATAGCAAGCAACATGCAACTGACCGCCGACGGAGGTGCAACATGGAAGTCGAGCGGACTCTCTTTGCCGCCTGTGGGTAGTATTACAAGCATGGAATTCAATGCAATTGGCGATCTATTCATCGCTGGGGGCGGGACATTAATAAAATATCCTGGCGGGATTTCTCTTTTCACGGCCTCGTCCTCAACTGAGCAAGATGGTGCTTACTCCAATGTAGTCTTGCTTAATCAAAACAGCCCAAATCCCTTCAATCCTGTCACGAGAATCTCATTTAGTTTGCCCACCACACAGATGGTTCAGGTAAAGGTGTATGATATTTTAGGACGCGACGTCTCAACTCTTGTCGAGGGAGTTCTTAAAGCGGGAATGCACTCTGTCATTTTTGAGGGAAGCAACCTTGCAAGCGGAGTATATTTCTATCGCTTAACGACGGGGGGTTTTTCAACTGCACGAAAAATGCTGCTCCTTAAATAATGCCATGAGAATATGTGCCGGCATTTTCCTCGGATGCCGGCTACTTCATCGGAACGAAGAATACCTTTTCCTCATCACCTATTTCTCCCACGTGGATTCCAGCAGATATCTCCTCGCGGCTCGTTCAAAAGATACAGAAGTGCAGAAACAGCCATCCGTGTGTGACGGAGCTATCACTTTCTACGAGTGAATGACATTGCCGGTTGTTCGCGCATGCCAAGCACTCGAAGTCGAGATCGGACTCGAAATGAGCCGTTCTTCCCGGGGGCTCATAGCTCGGTTGATTTAGAGTGCTGCCATGACACCGTAGAGGTAAGTGGTTTGAATCCTGCAGCGCCCGCAGGGAATAGGCTGCCGTAAACTCGTCCCTCCTCCGGCGATTTCATCGGCCCCCCCAAAAAATCCAACCCACATAGTTGAGTTTTCTCCGAATTATTGATACTTTACTGCCCCGAGAGTTTCGTTTTCGCCAATTACGTTAAATTCCAGGAAGGCTTCTAGAAT
>CAYYHS010000121.1:0-6996 GCA_964471785.1 uncultured Chitinophagaceae bacterium | reverse complement strand
CCGCGTGAAAAGGGCTTGGTCCCGTTGAACACGAGGTAACTTCCGCCGTACGTCGAGGCATCGAGATGAAATGTGCCAGTCGGGACACGATTATTGAGATCGATAATTGCGGACATTTGTCCCCCGTATTCCGCTGGGAAACCGCCGGTCATAAATGTGATTCGGTCAATAACTTTAGGATCGACGACTTCATTTAACCCTCCAAAAACCCCGAGCGGAACAGGAACGCCATCCACATAGTACGTAAACTCGCCGTGCTGCCCACGGATGTGTACCTCTCCGGTAGGCGCTCTCGCCGCCCCCATAAGATTTTCCTGGATGACGTTTGTCATCCGGGCTGTAGGTGGAGCATGGAACGTCTCCGATTCAAACACCTGGTTGGCGGTTACCGGATTGATATTTGACGAAGTCGGATCCCGCTGCCCTACGACGACAACCTCCTTTTCTGTGGTTCCCAATGAATGAAGCGAAATCTTGTACGTGCTATGTTCCCTGTCAACGATGATCGAGTCGACGAACGTGTCATAGCCTACAAACCATGCAGTAATCCGGTAGTAGCCGGCTTTGATATCTCGAAAGCGAGCCTGGCCGGCGGGGTTTGTGACGGCATCGGCAACATATCTTCCGTTCATTGAAAGCGCAACGCGGGCGAGTTCAATGGGGACGTTTCCATCGGCATCGTTGACCGATACCCGGAATTGTAGCCGGTCATCGTCGGCCGCCGGTTCGCCGACGTTGTCGGCCGTCTCTTCTTTGGCGCTTCCAGCTACTGAAGTGGCCGTTTTCCCTTCTGATAGATTATTTTGAACTTTAGTGACCTGGCCAGTTCCCCCAGACCCGGTAGTCCCTTCTCCAATTTGCGAAATGTTTCGGCAATAGAGTGAGAGAGCACAGATCAAAAGGGTGATTGAAATTAAGGTAGATCGCATAACCTTTTCTCCTCAAAAAAAATACAGAGTACGAGATGAGCGGATCATTCAATCCGGATCTCTTGAAAAAACTCAATACAAGTAATGTTTAAGCGAGGAGAGAGGGGGGACCGCGACGAAAGAAAGATGTTAAGAGGACAAAGGAATGGGTAGATGAGAATGTGAAAGGCTGAACGACAGTGGCTTGTGTGGTGGATTCGAGTGTGAACGGAGAAGAAACGAGGAGAGCCCTGCCTGCGAAATAGGAACAGAGTGAGCAGGTCTCGGCATGCGACGCATCGATGTGTTTGCAATTATCGGCGTCAGCATGACCGGCAATGCTGGTCATCCCCGAACCGAACGCCGTCTCGGCATCGGTGTGGGGCGACATAACTAGGAGCAGACTTGTTGCATAGACGGTCAGCAACAAGGCCGAAAGTATTCGTCGGGGGGTGGTTGGCATTACCTACATTATAATAAATCGGGACGAAATTTGCAAAATGCCGCTTAACCCGGCAGTGTCTTAAATTGGACAAAAGATTGTCATGCCAGCGAAGGCGGGCATCCATTCTGGCCCTAAAAGGAATTATCTGGATTCCCGCTTCCGCGGGAATGACAATTTAAACCACCACCCTTATCACGGTAGTCTTGCTGTTTGAAATATTCCTGTCATTCCAGCCCCGCTTGCGCGGGGTAAACATCAGCCGGAATCTAAGACCGCAGGATAGATGCTGACTTGCGTCAGCATAACGATTACAGATAGATTCGTTATTCTAAAATTGTAACACTACGGGCTAATAAGTGGTGCCCAAATTGAGTAGATAAATCAAAGCCCCCGAACAATGCCCATACCGAGGATCCTCGATGAGTTAAAAAATAAAATCGCAGTTGAGTCTAATTCCACGCGCCGGTTGTGGCACAAAGTCCTTGATGACAGACAGGTTATCCCGGTACACCTGATTTAACAGGTTGTCGCAGTGGAGACTGAAGTTATGCTCGATTCCTCCATGTGCGAATCGAATTCCAACACCAAGATTGACGACACCGTATCCGGCAGTCGGAGTGTCGCCGTCGCCGAGACGAGCTTGTCTTGCCGCCAGCCGCCATTCCACCATTCCTGAATAAATCTCATCCTGATAACTCATTCTTAACAATCCCCGCATCGGCGGTGTGAAAGGGAGGGGAACATTGTTCTTTGTATCCTCGGCATTAACAAAATCGATGCTCGCCCTTAACGCAATTCTTTGAACTGGCTGAACCATCACTAATGCCTCGAAGCCTTCCAGCCGTGCATCTGTTGCGGAGAACTGGCGAACTGGAAAGTCCTGGAGCGTGTCGCCTCTCAGAAATGCATAGATATAGTTGTTGATAAAGTTGACGTACGGCGAGAGTTCAAATGAGATATTTGCATAACTCCCTTTGAGCGAGATATCGATGCCGAAACCGGTCTCGGGCGAGAGGTTCGCATCTCCGATTGAGTACGTTGCACTCGCAGCGTCGAGTCCATTTGCGAAAAGCTCCTGGACGGTGGGGGGGCGGAATGAACGTGCAATGCTTAATGATGCAGTCATATCCCCTGAGAGTTTCTCAATCGCTCCGAGCGATGCGGTGACGGCGTTCGACGTCTGTGCTACATCGAGCGTCTGAAAAACTGAATCGGTCGATGCGGCATATGGATTTGTGTGAATGCGGTTGTAGTCATAACGAACCCCTACCTGCAGTCGCGTGCTCTCGTCGGCGAGATATTCTTCATACAGAAAGGCGGCGACCCCGCTCGTAACCGAATTCGGACCAAGAGGCATGTCCCCTTCAATGGTGAGGTTTTCGATATTTGTCCAGAGCCCGACTACCCCCTGAAACTTGCCAAAGGGTTGATGCTGGAACTGCAGCACGGCGTTAAATGCTTGCTTGTGGAACTGATTTGCTTGCGGGTCGGAAATTCCGGTCGAGTCTTCCGCGGTCGGGAATTCCGAGTGCTTGTAATCGACGTAGTTTGCATCGAGCTTTGCTTGCTTAACGAGTGATCCGTCCGTAAGAAACAAACTCCGCATCTCCACCGAATTTTTGTTTTGGGTGATCCGGGAGGTCGCGGGCGGCACGTTCATCCAGTTCGCGTTGGGAGGAACTCCTGGAATTCCATAATTCATCTCATAATGTTTTCCCCCAATGCCAATCATGCCGAAATCGTTTTGATAAGCATAACCGATGCTTCCTTCCTCTGTGTGATCGAACGATTGCGGCATCCGGCTCAGTGTAAACTCCTGACCGCTTGCCGGGTCGGCATACTCGCCCGTTGGAATTCTAATGTCCTGAGAGTGAACTCCTCCGGCCGAAACACCAAGGGCATGACCACCGCTGCTGTACACCCCGTCGAAGTAACCGGCGTACTCGTCGCTGACGGAATTACCCGACAACGAGACTCTCCCTGAAAACGGATCGGTAGAGAAAGTCGGAATGGTGTTCGTGATGATGTTGACCAGCCCGCCGATCGTACTGGGACCGTAGAGAATACTCGCGGGGCCCCGCACGACGTCTATCTGCGAAATACTTAAGGCATCGATCGGGACTGCATGGGCCGGATCATAAGTGGAAATATCGCCGGTCCGAAGACCGTTTTCGAGGATCAGAACGCGGTTGTCTGAAAGCCCGCGAAGCATCGGGCGGGACGGAGCCGAACCGTTTCCGCGAACTGCGACACCAGGCAAGTCCGACAGTTTCTCCGCAAAGCTCGAGCCGGGGCCGCTGTGCAATTCCAGCATCGATCTCGACTCGGCGGATTGGTATTGATCGTCTGCGGTGCGGGCGTAGGGCGATGCGGAAATAACAACTTCTTCCACTCCGATCGCCGATTCGTTCAGGTCGAATGCCGTCTCTGTGGATGGGCCATCCAACCGTACGGAGTTTGTTGCAGCCGCATAACCGATAACGCGGACAAAGATACTGTATCTTCCTTTGGGAACATTCAGAAAAACAGCTTGACCTTTTGCATCGGTGCGTGCGGTGCGATCAAGCTCGAGAAGGCGGACTGCTGCACCGGCAATTGGGTTGCCTGAGGCGTAAACCGCTACTTTGATTTGTTGTGAGTAGAGTGAACAAGAGACCGAAAGGGTAACGATGAAAATCAGTGCGCTGACCTTCATGGCATATTTCTCCCGCAATCATTAGTGCAGTTGTTTGTAACCCAATCATCCCTTCCGAGAAAATAGTTCGTCGTGGGAGATTGTGTGAGCAACGGCTTTACCGGCCCGGCGGACGCCGGGGCAATTTGGTGCGCCGTTGTTGAAATCGAATTGGATGATTTAGGAGAACTTCGGGGGCGGAGTGCAGAGGTCGGACGTGGGGCTTTGATATAAAAGGACAAATGGAAGAGAATACTGCTCGGCCGAGGAATAGAAGCGATCAGTGATATCGTGTCCCGTATAGTCCTTCACGATCTTCGGGTCGAAAAAGCGGATCGACGGCGTGCTCACATCGTCGTCGATGGCATGGCCGTTGACAAGAAAGCGAAAATCGGTTTCCTTTTCGTCTTTAAAGCACCGGTAGGTCGTCGAGTCCTTCTTTATTATCGATGCAACAACATCGTACATCTCGTTACGGAAGAGGAATTCTTTTCCCTCTTCAGTCCAGATACATTCTTTTTTGGGGGAGGAATTGTTCGCAAAGGTGAGTTCAAGCAGATGTCGTTGAACGCATTGTTCCCTGATCACTTCCGAGATCTCATTCTTGATCGTCCGCTGATTGATGACCGCGAAGAGCCAATACCCTGCATCACCGGCAGTCAGGAAAATGACAAGATAGAGTGCGAACGCCGCGCGGACGATATTTAGGAATTTTGGGGGCAAGGCAATAATATCATCGTTCTTATTTCCGAATATATCAATACTGCACGATGGCGAATTCATCCTACTGAAATTGAAGAAATGACTACATGATCTGTGGAGAAAGATAGGGCCAAGTCCGAGGAAGGTGAAAGACATGCGGCAGTGTGAGGAAAGGTTTTCGATACAGATGTGTCTTAAGAATGCGCGGGTTATTGAAGATGACCGACTGACCTCGCGGGGATGTCAGGAGGTGAATCTCGGTGCCGGGCAGATGGTCACCAATAGCGCGAAACATCGGTGTTGTCAACACCATGTCGCCGATGCGGCCAATTTGAACAATTAGAATTTTCATAGAATATGGTGCTTCTAGCGCGCAACTTATCTTCCATGCCGAAATGGGCTTCTTCTGCTATAAGATGCACTTCAACATGAATTATAGCATTCGCTTTGATTTCCAGGTTATTTAATGTTGCTTTCTCATATCCAATATCGAAGACATTAATAGTATATAAACCGGGAGGAATATTGACGATCTTAAATGTGCCAAACGAATCAACATCAGCCTTACGCAAAAGACGATCTCCTATATCCAAGAGTTCTATAGTTGCACCAAAGACAGCAGCGCTATCATCGGTTGTGACAAACCCAGTAATTGTACCTAATCCATTCTTCGGAGCAGGCAATTTGTAATAAGCAGTAGAATGAATTGCGATACGACTCCTTAACAGTGATACATGTAAGGAACATGAGCTCATAATTATGGAAATGGATGCTAAAATTACGAGGTCGAATTTAACAAGAGATTTCATATCCATAATACCTTCTGCATGTTATTGTGTTCTAACGACCGGAGCTAAGTGGCGTCTTTCGCGCCAAAGCGTAAAGCGCTACTGCGGCGGCGAACGGCGTGTTGATTGTGATTCATTCTGTGGACATTCATAGATAGATTTTTTATCTTTGTTGCGCTTCGCGTGGTGGCCGCCCTTTTCTTATCCCTTTTTCAGCAGTTCAGGTACGAGCAACTCGCCGGAAACTAAGTCTTCGTATGTCTCTCTCTCCCGCACTTTGAAAAACTTGCTCCCATCGACAATCACTTCCGGAGCACGGCGGCGCTGGTTGTAGTTTGAACTCATCGCAAACGAATAAGCACCGGCAGACATAACGGCAAGCAGGTCTCCCTGCGAGCATTTCTGAATCTCGCGTGCCTGAGCGAGATAATCTCCCGACTCGCAGATCGGTCCGACGATATCTGCGACGATTGTCCCTTCGGTCGTTTTCGAAACCGGTCTGATTTCATGGAAGGCTTTGTATAGACTGGGGCGCACGAGGTCGTTCATCGCGGCATCGACGATGAGAAAATTCTTCTTGTTGTTCTGTTTCGTGTAAAGAACTTTGGTGAGAAGTACACCCGCTCTGGCAGTGAGAAATCGGCCCGGCTCGAACAGTATTTTGCAGCCGAGACTCTTGAGCACCGGGAGCAGTTCCTGCGCCAGGTCGTGGGGCGTGGTACTCGAACCGCCGTCGTACGAAATCCCGAGGCCCCCGCCGATATCGAAGTGTTCGAGAGCCGTGCCGCGCTCTTTCAGCACTCCTGCGAACGCTGCCAGTTTTCTGCACGCTTCCACGAAAGGTCCCACCTGGGTGATCTGAGATCCGATATGCATGTCGATACCGACAATCCTGAGGTTCGGGAGAGAACCGGCGAGTTCGTACGCCTTCAGCGCCTGTTCTGTTTCGATGCCGAACTTGTTTTGCGCGAGACCGGTCGAAATATATGGGTGAGTCTTCGGGTCGACGTCCGGGTTAACCCGAATGCCGATGGGCGCTTTAATCTTCAATTCTCCCGCGACGGTATCGACGAGATGGAGCTCTTCGATCGATTCTACTTTCAGCATAATGATCGGATGCTGTAACACCATCCGGATTTCTTCTTCTGTCTTTCCCACTCCAGTGAAAATAATCTTTCGCGGGTCGACCCCCGCTTTGAGCGCACGATAGAACTCACCTCCTGAATTGCAGTCGATGCCGCATCCAGCGTCATAGAGGACGCGGCAGACATTCAGGTTCGAATTGGCCTTCATGGAATAGCAGATGAGCCGGTCGAGGCCGGAGAAAGGAGTATCGAATTCGTGGAACGCCCGGAGGAGCGACGCTTTGCTGTAAACATATGCGGGAGTCCCCACACTCTGCGCGATGGCAGAGAGCGGTACGTCTTCGCATAGCAACGTATTATTTTCGTAACGAAAGAAATCAATCATCTCAACTCT
>CAYYHS010000120.1:0-7071 GCA_964471785.1 uncultured Chitinophagaceae bacterium | reverse complement strand
TAGCTAATTACGTTTCTGAATTCTAGGATGATTTTTCCTAACAAATATACGAAGTATATGGACACACTGCAACGGAATTGTTTGGACTAAACTGGACTAAACTAGTCCAATTTACGAATTCCTGGTAATTTCGAAGATTTGTGTTGACTGAGTGGTGAATACTCCTTATATTTATTCAGACTAAGTCTAAATAAAATAATTGGTACGGATATTGCGATATAGCTGCCAAGAATATCAAAACAAGATAGAGCCGTATGGACATAGATTCGGCGAAAGAAAGTTTTACAAAGTACCTCAAGGCAGGAAACTACAGAATTACGCCGGAGAGGTTCCAGGTGCTCGAATCGATCATGAGCAATGAAGGTCACTTTGATGCCGACGGCCTATTTCTTCAGATGAAGACTCTCGGCTCAAAGGTCTCCCGCGCGACCGTCTACAATACACTGGAACTCCTCCAGGACTGCGGTTTGATCTCCAAATATCGGTTTGGCGAGAATCACTCACGGTACGAAAAGGCCTTCGGAAGACCTCATCACGATCACCTCATCTGTCTGGAGTGCGGTGACATCATCGAGTTTGTGAGCGATAAGCTGGGCAAAATACAAACAGAAGTGTGCAAGACAAACGAATTCAAACCACAAAGCTCTACACTTCAGATTTTTGGTACGTGCAAGAAATGTCAGGAGAAGATGTAAGGATCAATGGAAAAAACAATGACATCACTCACTCAAATCCCTGTTGGAAGATTCGCCCGCATTCATCGGTTAGAATCCCAGCCGGAGATCTCCTTTCGCTTGCGCGAGATGGGATTCTGCGAAAACGCAGTTGTCCGGTTGGTAGTGAACGAAAAGGGCAATCTCATTTGTGAAGTGTGCAACACTCGCATCGGTCTCAATCATGCCGTCGCAGATGATATCATCGTCTCGCCGTTCGAATAGACTATGGGAAGCACTACCCTCAACAAGCTTTTACCGGGCGAGCGAGGAACGGTTGTGCAGGTTGATTCGAAAACCTCTTCAATCAAACAACGATTGCTCGAAATGGGATTAACGCGGGGCACGTCCATCGAGATGATCCGCTACGCGCCGATGGGAGATCCTATCGAAATTTCGGTCCGCGGATACCGGCTTTCCTTGCGCCGCGTTGAGGCGGAATCTGTCATCGTCCTACAAGAAGTCCCACAATGAATTCAGCCCGCACAGAAACACGCCTTCGCCATATCGCCATCATCGGAAATCCGAACTCCGGGAAAACCACGCTCTTCAACGCCCTCACCGGAATGCGGCAAAAAGTTGGCAATTATCCTGGGGTAACAGTTGAGAAGAAAGAAGGGCGAATCGTATTTGAGAACGGGGGCGAAGCCCTCCTTCTCGATCTCCCGGGCACCTACAGCCTCACGGCAAACTCGCCGGATGAAAAAGTCGCCACGGATGTTCTCCTTGGAAGAATTGAAGACACTCCTCTGCCGGAACTGGTTGTGTGCGTGGTCGATGCCAGCAATCTTGAAAGAAACCTCTACCTCATCAGCCAGGTCATAGACACCCACCTTCCGATTGTCATCGCCCTCAACATGGTTGACATTGCCGAGAAGGAAGGAATCGTCATCGACATTATGAAGCTGTCGGAGGAACTGGGAGTAACAATCATCCCCACCGTCGGCAGCAAGGAAACCGGCATCGACGAACTGAAAGAGGCGATTGCAAAACCGGTAGAGCTCTCGCGCAAATCCCGACAATGGAGACTGCCGGAACCCGTGCAGCGCGAATGCGATGAACTTAAAGGGATGCTCCAGCAAACGCACCATCTAACTGAGCCGCTAGCATTTCACGAAGCAATCGTTCTGCTTACTTCAACTGCCGCACTTGCCGAACACAACGATCGGTATGCACCCGAGTTAATCGACCATGTCAGAAAAGATCACAAGCGGCTTGAACTGTTGGGTATCGATCGGAATTCCGTTGTCGTCGAATCGCGGTATGAGTGGATCAAGCGTGTCTGTGCTTCGGCGATCGTGACCAATCGTCGGAGCTTGAACAATACCAGCGACAAAATTGACCGGGTGTTGACCCATAAGATTTGGGGCTTCGTCATTTTCATCGGGTTGATGGCGGTCATGTTCCAGGCAATTTTTTCCTGGGCAAACATTCCGATGCTGTTGATCGGAGATGCGATCGGGTGGATAGATTTACAGATCGTGCAAGTGATGTCGCCGGGGGATCTCCGGGATCTCATTGTGAACGGAGCCGTCTCGGGAGTCGGAGCGGTTGTGACTTTCCTTCCCCAAATACTCTTTCTTTTTCTCTTTATTGGATTCCTCGAGGACACCGGGTATATGGCGCGGGCCGCATTTATCATGGACAGGCTCATGAGCAAAGTTGGGTTGCACGGAAAATCTTTTATCCCGCTGCTAAGTTCATTTGCCTGCGCGATCCCAGGCATCATGGCAACGCGGACCATTGAGAGCCGCAAAGACCGGCTTGTGACGATGCTCGTCTCCCCTCTCGTCAGCTGCAGCGCCCGCCTCCCTGTCTACGCATTGATGATTGCGGCGTTCATTCCCCAAAAACAAGTCCTCGGAATATTCTCCCTCCCGGGGTTAACGCTTGTGGCGATGTACCTTTTGGGATTGACGGCGGCATTAACGATGGCATGGCTGTTCAAGAAAACTCTTTTGAAAAGTGAAACCCCGGCGTTTATCATGGAACTTCCGCCGTATAAGATGCCCTCACTGAAATCGGTGGGACTTCATATGTGGGAGCGGTCGATGTTATTCCTCAAGCGGGCAGGAACAATCATCCTTGGAGTATCGATTATCCTCTGGTTTCTCGCAACGTATCCGAAGGCTGACCATGGCTCCCCCTCGGAACGGCTGGATCTTAGTTTTGCGGGCCGCGCCGGTCATCTCATCGAACCGTTGATAAAGCCACTGGGTTTCGATTGGAAGATTGGTATTGGGCTTATTGGTTCAGTGCTGCAGAGAGAAGTCTTTGTGAGCACGATGGGAACTATCTATAACATTAAAGACGCAAAGCAAGAAAGCGGGATCATGTCTTTGCAGGAACATATGCGCAGGGATATTGATCCCGTAAGCGGGCTTCCAGTGTTTACTACGCTGACCGCTATTTGTTTGATGGTGTACTACGTCCTGGCCATGCAATGTATGTCGACCGTTGCGGTCATGCGCCGCGAAACCAACGGGTGGAAATGGCCAGTTTTTCAAATCACGTACATGACGGCGCTTGCATACACTGTCACATTTGTAGTCTATAGGGTCGGCCTTGTGCTTTCGAAAGGATAATCTAATTGGACTGGCAGCAAATCAGTGCCCTCGTTGTGGTCGCCATGAGCGTGATACTTCTTGTGCGTTTTGAGGTTCAGAAACGAAACCGCGCCCGGAACTCTCATTGCGCGTCCGAGTGTGGATGTTCGGGGGTACCATCAGAGGAACCCAAGGGTTAAGACCAACGATCTCACCTTCGGCGCAGATTGCTCGTCATTGGGAGTTCTGCTATTTTTTAACTGCCGATAAGCCTGAAAAGTAAACAGGGGGATCACGGCTCGAAACTGGCGAAGAATCCACGATTTGCGTCTCGGTCATTAAATCTGTAGTTTGAAGAAGAGAGGTAATTCAATGAACGATCCAAACACACCAACAATAACCGACTCCCAGGTACGGGAAGCGCTGAAAGATGTCTACGACCCTGAGATTCCCGTAAGCATCGTGGACCTGGGGCTCGTCTACGAAGTGAAAATCATTGACGACTGGGTCGGAGTAAAAATGACGCTGACCTCTCCGGGCTGCGGAATGGCTTCGATGATTGCCAACAACGCACGTGACCGGCTCAAAAAAATTGCTGGCGTGACCGAGGCGGATGTCCGAATTGTCTGGCAGCCGCAATGGAGCCCGGCGATGATGACGCCGGAGGCACGGAAGAAATTAGGGTGGATGGGTTAGCACAGAGAAATTGCACGCAAACAAAAAAGCATCCTGAGAAGCTCAAGATGCTTTTTTGTTTTTATCCGCCAAGCGAACCCCCACGCGTTCAGACATTAAACCTAAAGTGAACGATGTCGCCGTCTTCAATGAGGTACTCCTTCCCTTCGATGTGAAGGAGCCCGTTATCTTTCACCGCCTGCTCGCTTCCCAAACGAGAGAGGTCATCAAATTTCATTATTTCTGCACGGATAAACCCCTTCTCGAAATCCGAATGAATTACCCCCGCCGCCTCAGGCGCAAGAGCCCCTTGACGGATTGTCCACGCGCGAACTTCCTTCGGCCCCGCGGTGAAAAAAGTGATGAGGCGAAGAAGAGCATATCCTTCATGAATAACTTGTTGGAGCCCGGATTCCTTCAACCCCAGTTCGCGTAAAAAATCGCCCCGCTCATGGCTTGGAAGCTCGGCAACTTCCGCTTCCACTGCCGCACTGATCACCACAACCTTGGCCTTTTCTTTTGCAGCAACTTTCCTCACTTCAGCGACGTAGGCATTGGTCCCTGCTACATCTTTCTCGTGTACATTGCAGACGTACATCACCGGCTTGTTGGTCAGCAAATGCATCTCGCGAATCCATCGGCTCGCGTCCTCGTTAGGAATCTCAAGATACCGGGCCAGGCGCCCTTTGAGCAGGTGTTCCTTGAGCACGAGGCAGAATTGATGTTCCTCGACCGCCTTCTTCTCGGAAGTCTTCGCCCGCCTCTCCGCGTCGGCAATTTTCTTTTCCACCGTATCGAGATCCTTGAATATCAGTTCCGCTTCAA
Source organism: uncultured Chitinophagaceae bacterium (assembly GCA_964471785.1). Taxonomy (GTDB): domain Bacteria; phylum Bacteroidota; class Ignavibacteria; order UBA10030; family UBA8401; genus JAGVPT01. The sequence goes on along the minus strand of CAYYHS010000120.1, from coordinate 2,312 downwards.
CGATCTCGATATCCCTTTTCGGGTTGATTGCGCCGTCGACGTGGACGACGTTTTCGTCATCAAAACATCGAACGACATGAGCCAGTGCATCGACCTCCCGGATATGGGATAAAAATTGATTGCCCAGGCCTTCCCCTTTGCTCGCACCTTTCACTAATCCTGCAATGTCAACAAATTCGATTGCTGTGGGAATGATCTTCGGAGGGTCATAGATCTTCGCGAGCGCATCAACACGAGAATCCGGCACGGTGACGACCCCAACATTCGGATCGATCGTGCAAAAAGGATAGTTCGCGGCATCAGCACCGGCAGCGGTAATGGCGTTGAAAAGTGTCGACTTTCCTACATTAGGAAGACCAACGATACCACAATTAAAACCCATCAGTCAGCAGTCAATGAGCAATGAACAATCAACAAACACGCAAGGTGTCAGTCGGTTGGATTGTTGGTAGTTATGTTTTAAAGATACAAAAAAGTAAGGGCTCATTCAAAACATTCTGTTCAAGAGCGGCCCGTGAAACTATTCTGTGCTTCCCGGAAAAAAGTTCTTGCATAATTATACAAACGAATGTATATTTATGCACTTTTAGACAACATGGAAGGATCGATGTCTATGGATGTGTCCATCATCGGAGCCTCAGGTTACTCGGGGGCCGAACTTATCAGGATATTGCTGCATCACCCTCGCGCCAAAATACAGCACGTGTATGCCAGCAGCAGTTCCGGCAAACGCGTCGAAGAGGTCTACGCGCAGTTTCGTGGGCAAACCGAACTCGTTTACGAGAAGTATTCTGCCGATCATGTGCCGGAATCGGAACTAGTTTTCATCGCTCTTCCCTCCGGCGAAGCGATGCACGTGGTTCCCCATCTCTTGAAAATGAAGAAGCGGGTGATTGATCTCGGAGGAGACTTCCGGCTCAAAGATATCAACGCCTATCAGAAATACTACAAACGAGAGCATGTTTCAGCCGAAATCGTGGAGTGCGCGTCGTACGGCTTGCCCGAATGGAACCAAGCACAGATCAAGAAAGCACAACTCGTTGCCAATCCCGGATGCTATGCGACGAGCGCAATCCTTCCCCTTATCCCCGTAATCAAGGAGGACATTGTCGAAGAAAAAGGAATCGTCATAAGTTCCCTTTCCGGCGTATCGGGTGCCGGCAGAAACGCAACCGTCGATTATTCGTTCACTGAACTCAATGAAAGTGTCAAAGCGTACAAGGTTGCGGAACACCAACATACTCCTGAAATAGAGTCGGGAATTTCGGATTATTCCTCCCATGCTGTCAGGGTGACGTTTGTTCCCCACCTCCTTCCTATTACCCGAGGAATTTATTCGACGATCTATGCCCGCTTCAAAGGAAAGATCGACCACGAAGATGTCTCTTCTTTGTTTAAGAAATATTATTCAGGAACTCGGTTCGTACGGTTTGATCCAACAAGAATCCCGGAAATTAAAAACGTCAACTACACAAATTTCTGCGATATCGGATTTCGCATCGACGAGGCGAACAATACCCTCATCTTGCTCAGCGTAATCGATAATCTTGTGAAAGGGGCGGCCGGCCAGGCAGTGCAAAACATGAACATTATGTTCGGATTCAACGAATGGGAAGGGCTTTTGTAGAGTGAAAAGTGAAAAGTGGAAAGTTAAAAAAATCGAAGGGGGAGTCTGCGCCGCGAAGGGATTTACAGCCTCGGGGATCTATGCCGGGATCAAGAAACGCAAAAAAGATCTTGCCCTGATCGTTTCAGAAGTCCCCGCAGCAGCAGCGGGCGTGTTCACAAAAAGCGCCACAAAAGCTGCTTGCGTCACGCTCAATCAATCCATCCTGAAAAGATCAAAGGGCATCTCCGCAATAACCATCAATAGCGGAAACGCAAATGCTTGCACGGGAAAGCGCGGAATGAGAGACGCCATCGCCACAGTGAACGCCACAGCCAAAGCCCTGGAAATTCCCCGATCGCACGTGCTCGTCTCTTCTACGGGAGTGATCGGGCAGCTCCTCCCAATGCAGCGGATCTATTCCGGAATTGTCCAGATTGCCGAACAACTTCACCCCAAAGGCGGCACTGCCGCTGCTGAAGCGATCTGCACGACCGACACATTCACCAAAGAATTTGCAGTTGAAGTGTCTATTGGAAATGTTCCTGTTCGCATCGGCGGAATGGCAAAGGGATCGGGGATGATTGCTCCCAACATGGCAACCATGCTTGCCTTTGTGACAACCGACGCGAACATTTCGAGCACTTTGTTAGCCAAGTGTTTACGACAAGCCACTGAGATGTCTTTCAATCGTATCACCGTCGAC
>CAYYHS010000119.1:0-7073 GCA_964471785.1 uncultured Chitinophagaceae bacterium | reverse complement strand
GTACTTTACCTCGGTGCTCCAGGGCATCAAGACAAAAATGGGGAACGATGGGACTATCCTTTATAGTGAAGGATGCAAGAATACCGTCGGCGGAGCGTGGGAAGAGGACCTCGTGACCCTCCCGGACCCGGAAGAAAACCGAAAGCTCATCACGGAGGCAGTTGCTACTGCGAAGAAGGCAGATATCGTCATCCTCGCTCTCGGAGACAACGAACAAACCTCCCGCGAAGCCTGGAGCAACATTCATCTCGGCGACAGGGCCAACCTCGACTTGTTCGGGATGCAGAACGATCTTGTCAAAGCTATCGTTGAAACCGGCAAACCGATCGTCGCGCTCATCTTCAATGGACGGCCTAACTCAATCGGATATGTCGCAGCCAACATCCCGGCCATCCTCGAGTGCTGGTACCTGGGGCAGGAAACGGGAACGGCCGTGGCGGACGTGCTTTTTGGTGATGTTAATCCTTCAGGGAAACTTCCGATATCGATTCCGAGATCGTCGGGACATATACCGTGTTACTACAACCACAAACCTTCTTCCCGCCGCGGCTATCTTTTTGATGATATTTCGGCGTTGTATACATTCGGATTCGGGCTGAGCTACTCATCGTTCAGCTTTACCAATGTCCGGCTGGAGAAGTCTATCATGCGCCTCGACGAATCGACGACAGTGATCGTCGACGTTAAGAACACCGGGAGCCGCTCAGGCGAAGAAGTAGTGCAAGTCTACATTCGTGACGTTGCAAGTTCCGTGACCCGTCCCGTAAAGGAGCTGAAAGCGTTCAAGAAAATCAGTTTGAACCCGGGCCAGTCCGAGACAGTAAGTTTTGTAGTAACCCCCGAACACTTATCCTTTACGAACATCGATAAAGAGTTCGTCGTCGAAGCAGGCGACTTTGAGATCATGGTCGGAAATTCCTCGAGGGATCAAGACCTTACGAAAGTAAAGCTTACTGTGATTTGAAGTCGTTCCGATTTCGAACACGCGATACCAAATCCCTCCCAGCGGATGTTCTTCACTTCATGACAAAATCTACGGAGTAACTGTGCCTACAATTTCAGAGAAACTTTCCGTAAAAGAAAAAGTCGGTTACGCGTTGGGCGATACTGCCGCGAACTTCATCTTTCAGACCATGGTGATGTTCCAACTCGCGTTTTACACCGACACGTTCGGCATTACCGCCGCGGCTGCAGGGACGCTGCTGGTGGTAGTGCGCGTATGGGATGCTATCTTCGACCCCATCATGGGTATCGTTGCCGACCGGACGAAAACACGGTGGGGAAAGTTTCGCCCCTGGATACTCTGGACGGCAGTGCCGTTCGGCATTATGGGGTTCCTCGCATTTGTCACTCCCGATTTCGCTACGCCCGGAAAGCTCATCTATGCGTACGTTACCTACATCGTGTTGATGATGGTCTACTCGGCGAATAACCTTCCGTACTCGGCGCTCAGCGGAGTGATGACGGGCGATCTTGGTGAGCGGACAAGCCTTTCATCGTACCGGTTCGTCTTCGCAATGCTGGCGCAGCTTATCATTCAGGGGTTGGCCTTGCCGATGGTAAGTTACTTCGGAGGAGAAAACAGTGCCCTCGGTTACCGGTACACGATGGCGATCTTTTCGTCGCTCGCCGTCATTCTCTTCTTCATCACCTTCTCGACGACAAAAGAGCGCATCCAGCCCGATCCTGCACAGAAAGCATCGATCAGGCAGCATTTTGGAGACCTGACGAGAAACGGACCATGGCTCGCGATGTTCGCTTTGACACTGATCCTCTTTGTCACGCTGGCCATGCGCGGAAGCGTTGTCTTTTATTATTTCCGATACTACATACACGTCGATAATTATGCGAGTCTCTTCAGTCTCTTTAATGTGCTCGGAACGACGTCCACTATCATCGGCATCTTTTTCTCCAAAGGCCTTGCGACAAAGTTCGGCAAACGAAATGTATTTATCGGGGGACTTGGCGGCACGACGCTCTTCACCGCCCTTTTTGTTTTTCTTCCCCCTACGGCGATCACGTTGATCTTTGCGACGGAGATGGCCCGCCAGTTCGTTTATGGATTCACCATCCCGCTCCTCTGGGCGATGATGGCGGATGTGGCCGATTATTCCGAATGGAAGAACCGCCGGCGTGCAACGGGGATTATCTTCTCGGCGATCGTGTTCGCGCTGAAGGCCGGCTTAGGATTCGGCGGCGCGATTACCGGATTTGTTCTCTCATTATACGGTTATGTCCCCAATGCCGCGCAAAGCGGCTCTGCCCTTAACGGCATCGTTATGACGATGAGCATCTTCCCGGCGGTCACGTTCGGCTTGTGCGTTGTTTGTCTCTTCTTCTACAGCATCACAAAAGAAGCTGAAATCCAGATAACGAATGAGCTGACGGAACGGCGTAAAGGATTTGCAGAGCAGCCGGCGTAAAAATTAGTTGCAGGCGAAAGGTCGTCAAGATTTCCTGCCGTTGGCTACTGGCGCTTCACGAGATGTCGGACATCTTGTTGATTCGGCCAGGCAGATTTTTCAAATAGGATGTCCGGCATCTTCTTCGGGTGGATTATGAAAAAACACTTTGTTCTGCTCTTGGTCTGCTTTTTGGCATCTTCTGGTGCCGATCACGCACTTTCGCAGCCTGCGCTGAAGGATGTATTCAAGGGCCGCTTCCTTGTCGGCGCGGCAGTAAACCAAAGGGAATTCTCCGGAGATGATGAAAAAGGTGCAGCTCTGGTGAAAGCGCAGTTCAATACGATCACCCCCGAGAATGCGCTGAAATGGGAATCGGTACATCCCCAACCGGGCGTCTATTCGTTCACTGCGGCCGACCGCTATCTCGAGTTCGGCGAGAAGAACGGGATGGTCATCATCGGTCACACTCTCATCTGGCACAATCAGACGCCCCGATGGGTGTTCGAAGACAGCACGGGAAAAACCGTCGGCCGCGAGACTCTTCTGAAGCGGATGCGCGATCATATCCAAACGGTTGTCGGGCGGTACAAAGGGAGAATCAAAGGCTGGGATGTTGTCAACGAAGCATTGAACGAAGACGGTTCGCTTCGTGAAAGTCCCTGGTTAAAAATCATCGGGGAAGATTACATCGTGAAAGCGTTCGAGTTTGCCCGTGAGGCGGACCCCGGTGTTGAGTTGTACTATAATGACTACTCACTCGAGAATGCTCCGAAGCGGGCGGGAGCCATAGCCTTGATCAAGAAACTTTTGGCAGCCGATGTGCAAGTGGCTGCGGTCGGCTTGCAGGGACACTATAAAATGAACTGGCCCGGGACGGAACTGGTTGACTCCACCATCGAGGCCTTTGCGAAACTCGGCATAAAAATAAATATCACGGAACTGGACATCGATGTCGTTCCCGCGACGCAGCGAAATCGGGGCGCCGACTTGTCGGTGAACAACTATCACGTAGTGAAAGAAGACGTTTACGCAAATGCGTTGCCCGATTCCGTTCAGATGGAGCTGGCGAAACGTTACGGCGATCTATTTTCGGTTTTTATCAAACATTTCGGCTTAGTCGGGCGGGTGACATTTTGGGGAGTGACCGACGGCGACTCGTGGCTCAACTCACGGGGACGAGTGAACTATCCTTTGCTGTTCGACCGGAACGGGAAGCCAAAGCCGGCGTTTGATGCGGTGGTGGAAGCCGGCCGGAAACGCTAAAGCAACGTTGTAACCCCGTTAAGGTTTGAAACCTTGACAAGGCAGCTAAGGGGAACTTTCTGAGTTCCCCTTTTTATGTACCGGCAGGATTAAGAAACAATCCGAACAAGGTGCCGTATGGATCAATCCCTCCAGAACAACTCCGATCAATATCTCGCCGGGGGAAAATCGTTCACGCGGATGGTTTCCGTTGCCCTTTCATCTCTTCTTGCCGCTGCATTTGCTCTTGCCCAGACGCCCTCATCAACCGAACGCGAAGCGTATATATCTCCCGAGATGAAACCCGGAAGTTTTGCCCTCTCGGCATCCGGTTCATCCGCAGCGCTCTGCGTTAGCTCTCACGATTTTCCTGGAGTGATTCACGCCGCACGGGCACTTGTGGCAGACATCGAACGCGTGACGAAGGCGAAGCCCCAGTTTTTTGGTGACACAATCCCTTCCTCCAAAGAAATTGTTCTCATCGGCACTATCGGAAAGAATCCATTGATCGACAGGTTGATCTCGGAAAAGAAGATCGACGTTGAAGGAATTTCGGGGAAGTGGGAAACATTTCTTCTGCAGGTTATTAATAAGCCGTTTGCTGGAATTGATCGTGCCCTAGTGATCGCCGGGAGCGACAAGCGGGGAACTATCTTTGGCATCTACGATCTCTCGTCGCAGATCGGCGTATCTCCCTGGTACTGGTGGGCGGATGTCCCAGTGCGTCACGAGTCGACAATGTACGTTCTTCCGGGGCGGCACACTCAGGGAGAACCTGCGGTCAAGTATCGGGGAATTTTCATCAACGATGAGGCACCGGGGTTGTCAGGCTGGGCTACCGAGAAATTCGGCGGGTTCAACAACGCCTTTTATGATCATGTGTTCGAACTTATTCTTCGGTTGAAAGGTAACTACCTATGGCCGGCGATGTGGGGGAAATCGTTCTTCGACGACGACCCGTTGAACTTTAAGCTGGCAGACGAAGAGGGTATCGTCATCGGCACATCCCACCACGAACCGATGATGCGCGCGCAGGAAGAATGGCACCGGTACGGCAACGGCCCATGGAATTACGACAAGAATCAAAGTGTCCTCAGAGATTTCTGGACGAAAGGAATCGAGAGGATGAATTCGTATGAGAGCATCGTCACGATCGGCATGAGGGGCGACGGCGATATGCCGATGACGGTAGGATCGAATATCGAGCTGCTGGAGAAAATCGTCAAAGACCAACGCGACATTCTGGGGGCGGTAACGGGGAAAGACGTAACAACGATCCCTCAGGATTGGGCGCTCTACAAAGAAGTGCAGGAGTATTATGACAAAGGGATGCGCGTGCCCGATGATGTTACTCTGCTCCTCTGCGACGATAACTGGGGCAATATCCGGAAACTCCCGAAGGTCGACGATAAACCGCGATCCGGCGGCTACGGAATCTATTACCACTACGATTACGTCGGCGGTCCCAGGAACTACAAGTGGCTCAACACTAATCAGATCGAGAGGGTCTGGGAACAGATGCATCTGGCGTACGCTTATGGCGCCAAACAAATCTGGATCGTGAACGTCGGGGATATCAAGCCGATGGAATTTCCGATCCAGTTCTTCCTGGACTATGCATGGAACCCGGATCTCTGGCCCGCCGACCGTTTACCCGAGTACACGCGCCAATGGGCGGAACAGCAATTCGGCAAAGAAAACGCCCTCGAGATCGCAAACATCCTGACCTCCTACACCAAGTTTAACGCCCGTCGCAAACCGGAGTTACTTTCCCCGGATACCTACAGCTTGTTTGATTATAGAGAGGCTGAAACGGTGGTTGCAGAGTACGATGAATTGGCAGCAAAAGCGCAGAAAATCTACAATTCTCTCCAACCGGAATTCAAGGATGCATTCTACCAACTCGTTCTTCATCCGGTGCTTGCTTGTTCGAACTTGAACGAGCTCTACGTTACCGTTGCAAAGAACCGTCTCTATGCAAAAGAAGGCCGCTCGGCAACGGACAGCCTGGCTCAAAAAGCTGAGGAATTATTCGACAAAGACTCAGCAATTACGTATTATTATAATAGAATCATGGCCGGGGGCAAGTGGGACCACACGATGGATCAAACGCACATCGGCTACACGTATTGGCAGGAACCCCCGAAGAATTCTCTTCCGGAGGTGAAGAGAATCGAGGTGCCCGATTCCGCCGACATGGGTATCGCTGTCGAAGGTCAGTCGACATGGCTGCCCGACGCCGGGAACGAGACAATGCTTCCCGAGTTCGATCGGTACAATCAACAATCGTACTACATCGAACTATTCAATCGCGGAAAGACTCCGTTTTCCTATTCCATCGAGATTGAAAAACCGTGGATCAAGGCAAGCAAGATGGAAGGGTTGATCGACAAGGAAGATCGGCTTTGGATCAGCGTTGATTGGGCGAAAGCGCCGGAAGGGAAACAAACCGCCGCGGCCACTGTAACCGGACCGAACAATCGGCGTATCACTCTCCATGCATCCATCAGCAATCCATCGCTTTCACCGAAGAGTGGTGAGGGGGTCTTCATCGAAAGCCACGGGTACGTCTCGGTCGAAGCGGAGCACTATTCTAAAAAAGTAAAATCGTCATCCGTTACCTGGTTAAAAATTCCGGGACTTGGGCGAACTCTTTCGGCGTTGACTCCGGAGCCAGCAACCTCGGCGCCGCAATCTCCGGGAGGAACTAGTCCGCGCCTCGAATACAGGATGTGTTTTTTCAGTACGGGAGCTATGAAAGTTAATGTATACCTATCACCCACGCTTAATTTTCACAACGATCAAGGCCTCCGCTATGCCGTCTCGTTCGATGATGAACCGCCTCAGACGGTCGTCATGAACGGAGACAACTCGAACCGAACATGGGAACAATGGGTGGCCAACAATATTATTGTTTCAACTTCACATCATAACATCACTAGCCCGGGCGTCCACACGCTGAAATTCTGGATGGTCGATCCCGGAGTCGTGCTGCAAAAAATCGTAGTCGACGCCGGCGGCGTACATCCCAGTTATCTCGGTCCGCCTGAGAGTTTTCTGCTGAACCGCACAAACTGACAAGGCACAGCTAGGTCTTTGTCTTCACCCGTGCCGTCTGATCGGAGGTTTTCCGATCAAACGGGACTCACAACAGCAAAGGGGCACAACCTATGGGAAAACCAGGCGGCTTTCTTGAATACCCTCGCATCGATCCGACCTATCGTCCAGTCGCTGAGCGCATTCACGACTACCACGAATTTGTCAACCTCCTTTCGGAAAACGAAATAACCCGGCAGGGAGCCCGTTGTATGGACTGCGGCGTTCCCTTTTGCCACTGGCTCGGGTGTCCTCTCCACAACACAATTCCGAATTGGAACGACTTCGTCTATCGGCGCCGATGGAAAGAGGCGTACGAGCAGCTCGAAT
>CAYYHS010000118.1:0-7083 GCA_964471785.1 uncultured Chitinophagaceae bacterium | reverse complement strand
CCGAAACATGGAATGCCTCCGGCTTCAGCAGCGGTATTTATTTTTATCGGCTGACCGCGGGGAACTTTTCGGAGACGAGAAGACTTGTATTGACGAAGTAGGCGGCAAGCGAATGATGTCTTACTCCCTTTCACAAAGATGACGAAGATCCTAGTAATTGATGATGAAGATTCTCTCAGAGAATCTACCATTGCTATCCTCCGCTCCAACGGATTTGATGCAGCAGGTGCAAACAATGGGAGTAGGGGTCTTGAGCTCGCCCGCACCGGTCTGCCCGATCTTATCATCTGCGATATCAAGATGGAGTTGGTGAACGGCTATCAAATGCTCGAGGCGATCAGGAATGATTCCGTGACCGCTTCGACTCCGTTCATTTTGATGACGAGCAATCCGGAAATACAGGGCATGCGCCAGGGAATGGAACTCGGCGCAGACGACTATCTCCCCAAACCGTTTTCGCCTTCGGAACTGCTGCAGGCCGTGAACACCCGGTTGAAACGTCATCGCCTGATGGTGGAAAAGTCCGAAATCAAATTGCAGGAGCTCCGGTCACGGATGAGCACCGCAATTCCTCACGAACTCCGCACTCCTCTCAACGGCATCCTCGGCTTCGCCGACATCATGCGAAAGGACTACAAGAACCTGCAGCCCCAGGAGATTGCGAAAATGTCCGAGCGGATCTACCGGAACGGGAAACGATTGCTCCGCCTCGTCGAGAATTATCTGATCTTCGCCCAGATCGGATCCAATACCCTTGACGAACGTCAGAAGGAGATGCTCGGACACAGCAGTACTGAAATTCAGAATACGATCGAAGAGCTCGCCCGGGAGAAAGCACAGGAAAACGGACGTGGGGAAGACCTGGATTTACACGTCACTCCATGTTCGGTCGCCATCTCGCCGCAATATTTTGCCAAGATCGTGGAGGAACTTGGCGACAATGCTTTCCGCTACTCGCCGAAGGGAAGCTCTGTCTATTTCGGCACCGTGACGGAAGATGATGAGCTCCTGATGATGATTATCGACGGGGGACGCGGTATGACCAAGGAGCAGATCGAGGGCATCGACGCGTACGTTCAGTTCGACAGGAAAGTGTACGAGCAGCAGGGTTCCGGCCTGGGGCTCACCGTTGCGAAACGCCTCATTGAAATGCACGGAGGGTCCCTCAGCATCCAAAGCGACTATGGGCACGGAACCAACGTGACAGTCCGCCTGCCACGGGCGCTGCCGCCTGTCACGACGGTATAGTTCTGCATCAACATCATCTCAGCCATCACGAATTGTCATGCCCGCGAATGCGGGCATCCATCCTGGGATAAAAAAATATGGATTCTCCCGAAGGGATGCCTTCGGCACCGCTTCCTTGGGAATGACGCTTAATGACACCATCCTTTCGAAGTTATTTCAACCCGGATTCATGAGTCTCTCGGCATAGTATGACTTGTTGAAGCGAAGCTTCTAAAAGTTTCCCGACGCAGCACATCCATCTTGCCCTTCCCATCTCCAATACTTAATTTAGCTGGATGAAATCTTCAGACCCCCTTTCAGCGTTTCATCCCGTTGTGCGTTCATGGTTCGCGCGATCATTCGGCGAACCGAGTCCGCCGCAGACACTCGGATGGCCTTCCATCTCGGCAGGAAGAAGCACGCTTATCGTCGCTCCGACGGGATCCGGAAAAACGCTGGCTGCGTTTCTTTGGTGCATTAATCACCTGGTGGAAGAAAATATAAAGGAGGGTTTGCTATCCCGGCAAGAAGAAGCTGTCGGAGGACAATCCGCGACTCCGCGCAAGAGAGGCAAGGAAAAGCATAATGAAAGCGTGCGGGTTCTCTACATCTCCCCGCTTAAGGCGCTCAATAATGACATCCACCGAAATCTCGAACAACCGCTGCGTGGAATTCATGAAGAAGCAGTTTCTCAGGGTATCCATTTCCCGATTCTCCGAAGCGCGGTGCGAACAGGCGACACTTCACAGGCCGACCGTGCATCGATTCTCCGGAATCCACCAGACATCCTCATCACGACTCCGGAGTCTCTCTATCTTATGCTATCGTCTCCGAGGGCGAGGAATCTCTTTTCGGGACTGCGGTACGTCATCGTGGATGAAATCCATTCCATCAGCGGGAATAAGCGCGGCGTCCATTTGTCGTTGTCGTTGGAGCGATTGGAGCGCGCTGTCGCACAGTCATTTGTGCGGATCGGCCTGTCGGCAACCCAGCGCCCCCTTGAAGCTATCGCCCGATTTCTCGGCGGGCAAGAATGGCGGGACCGAAAACTAGTACCGCGCGATGTTGCCATCGTCGATGCCGGATACAAAAAAAAGATGGATCTGGAAGTCGTATGTGTTGCTCCGGATTTTACGAACCTACCCACCGGCAGCATCTGGACACACAAATTTCCGAGCCTCCTCCAAGCCATCTTCAGCCACAAGACAACGCTCATTTTCGTCAACAACAGAAGGCTTGCGGAACAAACGGCAGCAAGGCTCAACGAGTTGCTTCAGGGACAAGAACACACCTTCAACAACTATGCTGTGCCGCGGTCCACGACACGAGTTCAGTTTGCGTTGCCGGAAACGGACCTCGTTGTTCAGGCTTACCACGGAAGCATGTCGCGCACGGCGCGTGAAAAAATGGAGTCCGATCTCAAAGCGGGAAGGCTGCGCGTTCTGGTGGCAACCTCCGCCATTGAGCTCGGCATCGACATCGGCAGCATCGATCTCGTGATCCAGATTCAATCGCCGAAGGGCATCGCTCGCGGGTTGCAGCGCGTCGGACGGTCGGGGCACCTTGTGAGATCGACGAGCAAAGGGCGCATCTACGTAACGCACCGCCATGACCTGCTCGAATCAACGGTCGTCGCCAGGGCGATGGAAGAGCATGAAATCGAGGAGACGCATATCCCCCGCGATTGCCTCGATGTCCTCGCTCAGCAAATCGTCTCGATGGTGAGCGTGGAGGAGTGGCAGGCCGACGGCGTATTCGATCTCGTTCGACAATCGTATTGTTATCATACTTTGTCGGAAAAAATTTTCAAGAGCGTCCTGGGGATGATCGCCGGACGTTACACAAATGCGGCGTTCCGCGAACTGCGGCCAAGAATTTCGTGGGACAAAATTCATCACACTCTCTCCGCACTCCCCGGATCATCCCACCTGGCGATCACCAACGCAGGCACAATTCCTGACCGGGGTTACTTCGGCGTCTACCTTGAGGATTTGAAAACGAAGATCGGAGAAGTAGACGAGGAGTTCATTTACGAAAGCCGATCCGGGGATACTTTTTTTCTCGGCTCTAACGTGTGGAAGATGCTCACCATCGATGCAAACCGCGTCATCGTCGGGCCGGCCCCGGGGCAGCCTGCACGCATGCCCTTCTGGCGAGGCGAGGGAATTGGCAGATCGTTTGAACTGGGTGAAAAACTCGGGAAGTTCATGGAAGAATTGACTGCCGACAATTCCAGAGATGCAGAATGGCTTCGTGCAAAATTCCCCGTCGACGCGTACAGCGCACGCAATGTCGTTGAGTACATCCGGGATCAGAAAGCGGCGGCCGGAGTTATTCCAACGCATCGTTCGATCGTCATCGAAGGATTCCGGGACGAAATCGGCGATCCGCGAATTGTGGTTCACTCCTGTTTTGGCCGCGGGGTCAACGGCCTCCTCGGACTTGCCCTTGAACATCAATTAAAGGAACGGCTCTCTATCGAGATCCAAATGCTCTATAACGACGACGGAATTCTTTTCCGTTGCTCGGATGTCGAGCGGCTCCCGCTTGATCTCTTCGCCGGCTTGAGTCCTTCGCGAGCGCAGGAATTAATTCTTGAGGAACTCGTTAGCTCTCCCCTCTTCGGAGCGCTGTTTCGACAGAATGCCGAACGGGCGCTGCTGCTGCCAAAGGCCCGCATCGGAAAGCGAACGCCCCTGTGGCTGCAACGTTTGCGCGCCGGAGACCTGCTGCAGATCGCCCGCACATACGACGATTTTCCGATTGTTATCGAGACGATCCGCGACTCCCTTCATGACGTGCTGGACTTCGACCACTTCAAAGAGGTGATGAACAAAATCGCGGTGGGCGAGATCGGCATTCATACCGTACAAACCGAACTGCCGTCCCCTTTTGCATCGACAATATTGTTCGATTTTATCGCTGCCTACATGTACGAACGCGACCAGCCGAAGGGATCTGCTACGAGCCAACACCAAGCTCTCAACAGGGAATTGCTATCACAGGTCGTGAGTCTGGATTCCATCAAAGCAGTGGTCAAAGCCGACGCCGTGATACGGATCGAAGAGCAACTGCAGTTCGTTTCCGAAACACGGAGAGCCCGGTCAGCCGAAGAGTTGCTCGAGATCTTTTTGCGGATTGGCGAGTTAGCCGAGAACGAAATCGTGGAGCGCGCTTCCACTCATGATGCCCGCTTCAAAGAGCAACTTGAGAAGCAAGGAACGGTGGTGCCGGTTTCAATGGCTGGGAAAATATTCTATATTGCCTCGGAGGAGGTCCCGGTATATCTGAACATTGCCTCGGTGAGTCCAGAAATTCTTGCTTTACTCCCTGCGGAATATCAAACCACCCCCCTTCAACGTTCAGAATCTCTCCGGTTCGTGATCGCGCGGACCCTCCACTCTCACTCGCCAGTAACGTCAGAAAAAATAGCCGCTCGATTCGGTATCGATCTTGACGAATGCGAAGAGATTCTACGTTCGTTCCCCGAAGAAGAGAACATCGTCCATGGCATTTTTACTTCGGATGAAGATTCCTCGCAGTGGTGTTACCGTCCGAACCTCGAGCGGATACATCACGCGTCGATCAGCATTCTCCGGAAAGAAATTAAGCCATCGAGCCTTGGGGATTTCACTTACTTTCTCTCGCATTGGCAGCACCGGCATCCGTCGACTCAAACGACGGGGGAAGACGGCCTGCAGAGCTTGTTCGAACAATTGGAAGGCTACACGCTCAGTTCGGAATTGTGGGAGAGCGAGGTATTGCGTCAACGGATGCGTGACTACGATCCCGCAATTCTCCGTACGATGTCGTCCAAAGGAGAAATTGTCTGCGCCGGAACTACCGCCGGGAAATCTCAATGGATATTCAGAGGCGATGGAGCCTGTTTCCTGGAGGAGAAAGAAAAATCTCTCGAGGGACTCTCATCGACCGGCAACATTTTGTATGATTTCCTCCATCATAACGGGGCATCCTTTCTTTCGGACATTCGCGATGGAACAACTCTCTCCCTCGCCGCATTGAACAGGGCGGTTGCAGAACTCTTCTGGGGCGGACTTGTCACCAACGACGTCGTCGACGAGGTCCTGGGGGTAAAACGTTACAAATCGGCCGCCGACTCACCCCTCCCTCCCGAGCGGATGATCCTGACAAACCCGAGAAGAAATCCTCTCAGGTCATTCGCGATGACCTCAGTGCGCAAAGCGTTCCGCACAACTCCCGGTTGGAACGGCCGCTGGTCGCTCCTCCACACACACCGCGTGTGGGGGGACAAAGCCTCCCTCGCAGAGAAAGCGATGAGACAGGCAGAGCAGCTGTTGCTTCGCTACGGCATCGTGGCACGTGAGATAGCGAAACGCGAAGAGAACCTTCTCTCCTGGCCTCTTCTCGCACTCGAATTTCAGAAAATGGAGCTGCGGGGCGAGATCCGCCGGGGTTATTTTGTTGAGGGGCTCTCGGGAATGCAATTTGCCCTGCCTGCCGCCGTCGATATGCTGAGATCCATCGGGTCTGAGAGATCGAATGCGAACGATGAGAGGGTGCTTGTTGTTAATGCCTGCGATCCTGCTAATCCTTACGGGCTCGGGATTGACGCAGGTGGACAAGGTTCTTCGAGCGGGATTCGCATATCGCGGCTCCCCCTTAACCATTTCGTTTTCGATAAGGGAAATCCTATCTTGTGGATTGAAAGTTTTGGCTCCAGGATTACGACACTTTCCGAGACAACACCGGAAATCTTCCGCGAATCGTTGAGGCAATTCGTTGAGTACCTGCGCTCATCGCACCGTAGCAAGAGCGAAATTATTTTAGAGTTCTGCAACGGCGTTCGCCCGACGGCCAGTCCCCTGGCCGAGACTCTTCGATCGGTTGGCTTTTACCGCGACCATTCGCAAACGATGAGACTTGAGTTACGGTAAAAAAGGAGTGCTTCATTGTTCTTGTTCCCGAAAAGGGCCGACTGTGGGACCATTAGATTTCAGCTAGTTTAACCAGAGGCGATGGCCCGGAATCGGCGGCGGTGTGCGAGAGAGGCGATGCGTGCGTTTAGAAAACGGCAAGCCTATGCCAAAGCACGTGTGAGCCGTTTTCTTCGGCAAGTGGGTGGAAAGCATCGCGGCGTTCCGATTCCGAAAGCTCTCTTTGATTCTTTCTCTGGCATCAGAGAAAGAATGGGCAGGATAAGCCTGCGTCAAACTGAGACGTTCGGAACGCGTTAGCCTAGCGCTGCTTTCGAAAAATGAATAGTGTAATCTGAAGAAATGTCCGTTCACACCAACAATAAGAGGATCGCCGTGGCCGTAAAAAAAATCCACGCCGCACCGCAGCCGTCAGACGACACTCGGGATTTCGGGTTAGGCTCAAAAATCACTCAACAATCCAGAACCCGGTTTCTCAACAAGGATGGGAGCTTTAATGTAGAACGTACCGGGCAATCGTTCCTTAGATCGCTGAGCCCGTACCATGCCTTGCTCTCAATGTCGTGGACAAAATTCCATTCTATGGTCGTCGTTGCCTATTTTCTTGTGAATATTGTTTTCGGATGCGCATATTTGCTGTGCGGTCCGCAAGCACTCGCGGGATCCGGGACAACAACGCTCTCCGGGCGTTTCTTCGATGCCTTTTTCTTCAGCGTCCAAACCCTGTCAACCATCGGCTATGGGAAGATGAGTCCGGCGGGGTACGCGGCGAACATCATCGTGGCGTTCGAAGCCTTGACGGGGCTTTTCGGATTTGCACTCGCAACCGGGTTGCTCTTTGCACGGTTCTCCCGGCCAAGCGCACAAATCCAGTACAGTGAAAAGTCCGTCATCGCCCCGTATCGCAGCATCACCGGCTTCATGTTCAGGATCGTCAACG
>CAYYHS010000117.1:0-7145 GCA_964471785.1 uncultured Chitinophagaceae bacterium | reverse complement strand
AAAAGAGTTAGAGGAATCGATCTTGTCGTCGGTCGATAAATTCCGCGGCTCCGCGGAACCGCACGATGACCTTACTCTTGTGGTGGTGAAAACAACTTTGTAACTCACTCGAAGGTTACGCCTCATTGCGGTCGAGTTCATTTGATTGCACGTGAGAGTCTACCGTGCTTTCAGCGCGAGGAGTAAATCACAAATTTCCCTCACACACCCGTCGCCCCCTTTTTTCTTTGTGACGTAGTGGGCACCTTTCTTATTCTGGTCAGTCCCGTCTAACGGTGTTACAGCAAAGCCTACCCGCTTCATTACTTCCAGGTCGTTGATGTCGTCTCCGATATAGGCAATCTCCTCCCATTGAAGGGAATGGCGCTTCATAAGGATTTCAAGAGCAGCAACTTTATCCCGAGCTCCCTGAAAGAGATCCGTGATTTTAAGTTTAGCAGCCCGCCGCTCCACAATCTTCGTGTCCTCGCTAGTCACGATTGCTACCTTGAATCCCGCCTTCCGGAGAAGCACGAGCCCCATCCCATCGCGCGTGTTGAACTTCTTCAACTCGTCGCCATTCTCGGAATAGTACATGCCGGAGTCGGTGAGGACGCCGTCGACATCCGTGGCCAGCATCTTAATTTTTTTCAAACGGGGAAGAAGAGAATTTTTCATGATAGACTTGCCGTTTGATTGCAGCGATGTTTTATCCGAGAATAGCGTTAACGATGTAGTCCTGGTCTGACTCGCTCAAGTACGGATGCATCGGAATGCTAAAGATCGAGTCTGCGATCCGCTCGCTGACCGGGAAATCGCCCCGTTTGTACCCGAGGTGCTTGAAAGCATCCTGGAGGTGAAGCGGCTTTGGATAATAGACGGCGGTCGGCACGCCGCGCGATTTCAGTTTCTTCAGCATCTCGTCCCGATGGTCTGTTTGGAGAGAGTACTGCGCCCAGGCGCAGACCGAACGTTCTGCGATGAACGGGGTGACGACTTTTCCCTTCAGTTTCGCCGTATACCGCGCTGCGACTTTGTTCCGCAGCCCGATCTCTTCCTCGAAGATCTCCATCTTCGCGAGAAGGATCGCCGCCTGCATTGTATCGAGCCGTCCGTTTATTCCGATACGGATGTTGTTGTACTTATCGCTTCCCTGGCCATGGACACGGATGGAGCGGAGCTTCTGCATCATCGCATCGTCGTTGCAGAAGATTGCCCCGCCGTCGCCATAGCATCCGAGGGGCTTGGCAGGGAAAAATGATGTTGCGCCGACGTCTCCCGAACTCCCCGCCTTTTTTCCTTTGTACGTCGCGCCGAAAGATTGCGCTGCATCCTGCAGGACAAAAAGACCGTGCTTCTTTGCGATCTGTTCGATAGGGTCATAATCAGCCGTCTGACCAAAAAGATCGACCGGGATGATGCCCTTTGCTTTCTTTCCCGAGGGATTCTTAAGGAAATTCGTGATTGCCCCGTCAAGCTTCGCCGGGTCGATATTATATGTCTTTGGGTCGATATCGACATAGATGACGGAAGCACCCAGGAGAGCTACCACTTCGGCAGTCGCGATAAACGTGAACGGGGAAGTAAAAATCACATCTCCGGGGCCGATGTCGTATGCCATGAGAGGCATGAGAAGCGCATCGGTGCCGCTCGCGCATGCGATGCAATGTTTCACCTCAACAAATTTCGCGAGCACCCCCTCCAGTTCCGGAACTTCAGGGCCCATGATGTATGCGCTGTGTTCCAGAACTTTCGCGATGCGCCTGTCAAGGCTCTCGCGTATCCGGCGTTGCTGTGCTTTGAGATCGATGAAATCAATCTTTTTTGTCTCGGTGGTAGTCATGATTCAGATTCCTCTTATTGATTGCAACACTGAGAACTATTTCTTTACTGCCGCTTCCTTGGTGCACGTGACAAAGTCTTTTTTCTTGGAATACTGCCTGCCGCACTTTGTGCATTGCGCCTTCACTCCTTTAAACGTAAGCCGCGTGCCGCAGCGGCACATCCAACCGATAATGTGTGCCGGAGTGCCGACAACGAGCGCGTACTCGGGCACGTCCTTTGTCACGACCGCCCCCGCTCCGATAAACGCGAAACGGCCAACCGTATTACCACAAACGATCGTAGCGTTGGCGCCGATGGAGGCGCCGTACTTGACGAGCGTTCGGTGGTAATGCTCGCTCCCCCGCTGGGGAAACTCGGAACGCGGATTGAGGACGTTCGTGAAGACCATCGACGGGCCTGCAAAGACGTAGTCTTCAAGTTCCACTCCTTCGTAGACCGAGACGTTGTTCTGGATCTTGACAAAATTGCCGATGCGCACATTGTTTCCAACATTCACGTTTTGTCCTATGGAACAACCGCTCCCGATTTTCGATCCGCTCTGGATGTGACTGTAATGCCAGATCTTTGTCTTTTCTCCGATCTCGCATCCTTCGTCCACCGCGGCGGTGGAGTGGACAAAGAATTTCTTTTGCCCTCCCGTCGAAGGCGGGGCGTTTTCTGGCGAGCCAGCTACTTTTTTCCCTTCGAGGTCGGCCTGCGCACGCTCGAGGATCTCGAGTACGGTGATGCCGTTCTTGCCGTCTGAGAGGGGCCGGGTCCGGTTCGTTATACACTCTATAAAGTGGGAAAGTTCAGCCCTGAGGGGTTCTTCCGATCCGTACTCAACCGTTTGGAACGCCCCTTCACGCTTCCGCGGCTGCCCTTCCACCCAATCGAATCCTTTTGGATAAAGAATGAGCTTGTTGTCCGGCTTTGAGTCCTCGAAGACCACCATGCTCTTGTCGCCGATGACGACAAGACGGTGTTCTTTGAAAGGATGCAACCAGCTGACATGAATGTGGGCGTGGATGTTGTGAGGGTACTCCAGCGTTGTCAACGTTACGTCGTGTATCCCGGGCTGAAGGAAAATGCTGCCGGTGCAGCGGACTTCCAGCGGGTTTTCTCCGATGAGATACTGGAGTACCGAAATGTCGTGCGGAGCGAAAGACCAGAGAATATTCTCTTCTTTCCTGATCGCGCCGAGATTCAGCCGGTTGCTGTAAATGTATTGAAGCCTGCCGATCGTGCCGTTCGCAATGAGCTCCTTGATCTTTCTTATTGCCGGGTGATAAAGGAGAAGATGTCCAACCATCAGGATCCTATTCTTCTCCTTCGCCAGCTGTTCCAATTCACGGGCATGGTGGGAAAAAAGCGCGATGGGTTTCTCCACGAAGACATCTTTCCCCGCCAGAAGGACTTTCCGGGCTACTTCATAGTGAGAGACCGCCGGGGTTGCCACTGCGACGGCGGTGATGGCCGGGCTGTTGATGAGTTCGTCGACTGAATTTGTGAACTTGACACCCGGAAATTTTTCGCGATGCTTTGCTGTTGTCTCAGGGTTCATGTCGCAGGCAAGGCCCAGAACGTTCAATTCGTGGAGCGTTCTCAGAATATTCTTTCCCCAGTTTCCAAGGCCGATGAGGCCGATTGATTGTGCTTGAGTGCCCATAATCATGCTCGGAGAAGTTTAAGAAGGATGGCAAGTATTTTTTCCGCTGCCCGCCCGTCGCCGTATACCGGGGGCTGATTCGAAGAAGGGGGAGAGATTCCCTTAAAATTCTTATAGAGCGTATTCCAACCGCCGTCGAGAGTCTCGACCCATTCAGTTTCGTTGCGCAGAGTGATACACTGGGTGCGCAGCCAGAAGGCTTCCTTCTGCATCCCACCGGAATCAGTAAGGAGCACGGAGCTGTTCTTCAAGAGAGCCAAGAGATCAAAATAGCCGGCGGGCTCTACGATGCGAACGTTGCTTTCGAACTTTGCTTCGCTCTTGGCATAGACATTCTTCGTTCGAGGATGCATCGGAAATATGACCGTTGTTCCATTGGCCACTGTATTGATGAACTGGACGATCTCCTTGAAAACCCGGGGGTCGTCCGTGTTTTCGGCTCGATGGAGGGTCAGGAGATAGTATTTCTTCGGCGCCAGCGACAGTCTCTGGAGAATAGTTGATCGCTGCAGCGCTATGTCCGATGCGTGAAGCAAAACGTCGTACATGACATCGCCGACGTTGGCTACCAACGGATGGTTCAAGTCTACCAACGCAGGGCGGACGTCGCGCTCAATATCATTGAGAGAAATTAAATGCCCGCTCTCCATTACAGACTTGAATCCTTCTTTCTGCAGGGAAACAACGGCGGTGCTGCTCGGGCAAAGGAGAACCGTTGAAAGATGGTCTGCAAGAACACGGTTGATTTCTTCGGGCATTGCCTTGTTGTAACTTCGGAGGCCCGCTTCGACATGACAAATTGGGATGTTCATTTTTGCCGCGGCGAGTGCGCCGCCGAGCGTAGAATTCGTATCGCCGTAGACGACCATCATCGCCGGTTTAACTTTCACCAGCGTCTCTTCGACGCGTTGGATGATTTTCGCAGTCTGTTCACCGTGCGTCCCCGAGCCGACGTCCAGATGGTATGCGGGCTCCTCGATGCCAAGCTCGTCGAAGAAGATCTTCGACATCGAATAATCGTAGTGCTGACCGGTGTGGACCAGAACATGCTTGATCGCTGAAGTACCGGCCTGCTCGAGTTCACGGTTCGCCTTCGACAGAGCAAAATACTTCACAAACTGAGGTCTTGCTCCGACAATATGAAGGACGGTGCTGTTCATCGTTTGAAGCTTCCGATCACTTTCTCGATTTCATCTACCCGTGCACTATACGTGTGCAACGCCGAAACTGCCCTTCTTTTCTGAAGATACTTCTCAGACTTCATGCCGAGCGCCTTGCGCAACGCATCGACGAACTGGGTTGAAGTCTTTGCCGTGATCACGATCTCTTCGTCAAAATCGGCGGGACCGATGGTAGAGACGACCGGACGCCCCGATGCAACTGCCTGATAGAATTTTGCGTTTGCCTTGATATATTTTGTGAAATCATTCCAGACGTACGGTACGATGCAGACGTCGATTCCTGCAAGATATGATGGGAGGGTTTCCTCTTCCTTATTCCCGAGAAAAAATATGTTGCCGCATGATTTCAATGAATCGAGCTGCTGACGGAACTGCGGCATGACCTCGATGACGGGACCGATAAGAACAAACGAGGCTTGAGGCATCAACCTGGAAAGTTCTCTCAGGAGATCTACATCTATGCGGTTGTTCAGTACGCCGATATGCCCAAAAACAGGCTTGGGACAGGCAGCCAGGTCGGCCGGTATGGCGAGCGATCCATCCATCGCTTTTTGAAACAGCTCGATATCCGCGGCATGAGGGATAAGGAACGTATTTGGGTTGAACTTTTTTCTTTCTTCTACGAGCTTCTCCGACACCGCAAAAACCACGTCCACTCTTGCCGTTAATTCGTCTTCCAGTCTGCCGAGGTTCTCATGGGCAGACTTAAATTCAAAGATTTGTTTGAACGGATCGTTGCAAAAGTAAATTGAGACCGATTCGTTGAACTTGCCCACAAGCCTGGCAGCCGTATGCGCGAACAAGAAAAGGCGGGGGCTATTCAGCGGTATCTTTCGGAGGACGAATCGCTGCAGCCACCATTGTATGATACTCCAATTCACGTCATTGATGAACTTGACCCACTCTCCGCCCGGAAGAAGTGGCGGCATTGCCGCAACATAGATCCCCTCTTCCGTCAGGCGTGGTTCGCGGAAAACATTTGCCGCCGCCTTCCAATACATCGGTCCACGTAAAAGCTTGATCCACGTAAGCCACACCTCGACAAAAATAACGCGATGTCCCCGTTTGGCATACTCTCGCATGAGGTTATGGCGGACTCGCTTCGGACCATCCCAGGTCGAAAGCGTTATGCAGAGAATATCAGCGTGCGACATCCAACAGCGGGAGCAGTGGTGTGTTTGTTAAGAAAGTTGTGACAATCTATTCAATTTTTCCCAAAGTTGCAAAAGGATTGCCGGCGGTATAGTCCCTGGGTATGTCATTCCCGTCCCATATAAAACACGGGATACACTGAAGCGGGAATCCAGATGCTTTTTTTGACAACAGGAATAGACGCCCAGTTGCGTGGGCGTGACAATCGTGGACTGAACTACAGGCAGAAACTCGGGCTGGAAAATAGGTCGGGCGTTGATTCAGTTTTGCTATTCATTTTCCTGAAAGTCGAACCACAGAATGACCGGTATCACGCCTCTCCCCAAAAAGTGCTTGCTTTGGTGATGACGTTTTTGTAGAATTGTAGTGCTATTCGACAGGGGCCCGGTAGCAAGCTTTCTGGTTACAACTCAGTTTCCCTCCTGCTCACCTTCCCGGACCGCTTCGAGCGTTTTAAACCTTCTGATCAAACCTCGAGGACTCAAAATGAAAAAGTCTTCTCTTCTTCTCATCATCTCTCTGATCACGATTCTTTTCCATTCAGCGACTTTCTCCACCATTCCCATGCAGGGGCTCGTCGCCTACTACCGTTTTGCGGGCAATGCGGCAGACTCGGGCGGAAACGGCTTCAATGGAACGGTTGCCGGAGCAGTTCTCGCGGCGGATCGGTTTGGGAATGCAAACCAAGCCTACAGCTTTAACGGCTACTCATCAACCATCCGATGCGGCGATATTCTCGACAACGTCTTTTCCGCGCCGATTGCAAAATTCAGCGTCTCGGGATGGGCGAACACACGAACCTACGGGAGTTTCGAAAGCGGAGGAGGGTTTCTTGTCGGAAAAAATGCAGGCGGGGACTATGGTCCTTACCAATGGGGTATCAGCCACGTTGGCGGCCTTATCATTGCCAGCATTTTCAGCGATACGGCCCAGGATAACTTTGTGGAACTCGGGTGCCCGATGGGGTTGAATCAGTGGTTTCACTTCGTGCTTACCTTCGATGGCAGCCAGCCGGTAGGACAGAGAATTCAACTTCATGTCAACGGGCAAACAACCGGCGTGTACGTCTATCAGCAAATGGGAACACTGGGAACGACGACGAAAAACAGTCTGCAGCAATTGACCATAGGGGCGAGCCACAACGCCAATGCTCCTTTGACCCCGAACAATTTTTACGATGGAAGCATCGGCGAGATCTCAATCTATAATAGAGTGCTCACCGAGTCAGAAATCCAATCGATGTATCACGATGGTGGATGGCCAGCGTCATTGGAGCCGGGTCTTGTCGCCTATTATCCTTTCAGCGGGAATGCGAATGATATGAGCGGAAACGGCTTCAA
>CAYYHS010000116.1:0-7163 GCA_964471785.1 uncultured Chitinophagaceae bacterium | reverse complement strand
TTGCTTCGCTTAATTGCGAATCGACGCGCCAGAGCGATCGTGACCTTTCCGGATCACAAATGCTCCAATGGTCTTTCTGTGAAGATTGTCCGGGAACTCGCTGAAAAGCATTTCACGATCAATCATTCCCGCGTTAAAAGCAGGTTTAGTACAATGGGTGGGACTGGGGATGCTTCTCGGGACCAGACACAGGCATCGCGGACGGCACGCCAGGAAGCGAAAGAACTCATTCTCGTGCTTACGCCGAAACCGAGACCTCGGAAGAAGCGTAAGAGCGCTGCCGTTCGGGCTCGGAATATATCGAAGAGAAGTAAATAACCCGACCAATCAGGTCGGCCTCTACTGCTTGCCAATTCCCAAGGACGAATGATCGGTAATCGAATACCGCCAAAAAGTACCCGCCTCTTCTACTGGGACGACCGTGTATCTTTCTGGAAGGAAGTAGAGGACGGCAGGGTAACGATGGACTAGGGCTCGCAGAGCCATCGCCAACGCATGGGGCTTCGTCCCACAGCAGAGATAGGCCACCTGTTCGGCTTCCCATTTCTCGTGGTTCATTGCAGTGAGCCTCTGCCATGCTTGAACCGCGTCGGCTGCATGTGCGTGGGTCTGAAATTCTGGCGGCACAATGAATTCCTCGATGATGGGCCTGATGGCATCCAGACATCGTTGTTCGTACGTAGCCGCGACTCCAGGAATCGGCACGAGTAAGCCAACTCGGTCAGGTTCCTCTTGCAGCAGGATCTTCTTGATCCAATTCCCGTCGAATCCGGCAGCAACTACGTAATACCATCCGAGGGACGGGTTGCTCTTGCCTTCCAAGAACGGCACGGGTTTTCGCTCCCATCCCCCACCTGAAAAAAGCACATCTCGAACGTCTTGTTGGGCGTCATATCTGCCCTCTGCGTAGAAGCAGTCTGTGCGGGCCGCGAGACCTAAGCGCACGATCATCGCGACCAAGCCTGTTGAGTAGAACCGCGACATGGCAGACATATCCAAAAGAAACACGCCCGGTACCGGCGCATGTTTTGCTTCTGCCAGTCCAACCGCATAGAGTCGGTCCCAAACACCATCAAAGTGGAGTTGAGGACCGTCGATTACCTCCACCGAACCACATCGGCTGCCCAGCAGCTCCCGCAATTGACGTTCATGGTCAGCGCATAGTCCGTCGGAATCTGTGATCGGCGGAATGATTAAGACTCCGCGTTTCGCCTTCCAAGAATCGGCACGTGCCAGACTCAGGCAACGACGATCCCAGCTAACCGCAAAGATCGCGAGTTCATATTGTCCGCCGACCACCGCGTTTCGGTCGTTTGCCCGGAACGACTGAGCCGAGATAAAATCTTCTCGAAAGGCGCTTACGAGCATCTCCTTAAAAGAGTTTGAGTTGATTGACGTCGTCATGACTTCGTATCGCGGCGGCGATAATTCGCGCGACTTTTTTCGGGTCATCACCCGAAGCTGCGGTGGATTTCTCAATGAGCTTCAGGTGGTCAGCCTTGATAGGGACCTGCATGTATGCGCCTCGATAGGAAAAACCATAATGGGGAGCCAAAACCTTGTGCACTCGGAATGCTTGCCCGTCATTGTTCGATTCGGTGGTGCTGAAATAGCCGGTGACGATACATTCCTCGATGACTTTGCGATGTTCCTCCAAACCGTCATTGGCCTGCGGATTGGGTAGGACAAAGATGCCTCTCTCGCTTGAAAGAAGGTGAGAGACTCCATCATCGCAGACCTGAAGTTCGTGAGTAAGGTGACCAAACGTGTCGATATACTTGACGACCTTCTCATGAGGCAATCGCACCCATTGCGGAAGGGTACTGATTTTTTGATCGCTGGCCCGGCGCAGTGCCGTGTCTTGTGCGCGCGTGGAAAGTTTTCCAGCCGCAAGCGACCCGACGCTACGGCCAGATTCCGAGAAAAGCTCATTCATCTGAAGCAAGAAGTCGCGCACCGAGCTGTCCGAAAGAGCGAGGATCATCCCGCCCCCGAAGTATCGCGGGGAAATATTAAGCACGCGGCAAATGTCGAGATAGGCCGCGACCATCCGCTTACGGACCTCGGCATATTTCTGCCGACGCACGTGATAGGGTGCGTCCGCCGCCGGCACCACTAGGCCAAGGCGCTTGATCAAGTGAGTTTGGTAAATTGGGCAGGTTTCATCCCAAGCCGGCTGTTGGTTTGGTCCCGCCGTCGGTCCCGGTGTCTCGTCATCTTCGTCAATCCCATCGGAGTCTTGTCCCGGAAGGCCAAAATACGGCAGACGACCTGTCTGCTTTGCTGATGCAAGCATGGATTTCGCGGCTGCGGACAGGGAGTCGTCCAGTTGCTCGAATAGAATCGAGTTGATGCTGCTTGAACCGAACCAGGCGTAAAGGTCCACGGGAGCGAATTGGCCAAGATTTTCGCGCCGTAAGCGAACCGTCGCCACACCCTCCGCAAGCTTCCTAAAGTCAGCGCTTCGGGGATTCTCCAACGGCACGACCTGGCAGTCGTCCCGTTGGACAGACATATTTGGAATAGTCGTCGTAGTGACATCCCTGAATCGCTTGATTGAGGAAAATATATAGGAAAGCGGTGACTTCGCGAGGCGGATGATCGAGTTGACGATAACATGTTGCGGTTCGGTCAGTGCGTCCGCCTCGTCGATCAAAATACGGATTGTTGCAGGATGGTTGCCCAGCGTCGCGTCTGCGGCGTGCTCAGCAAAAAGGGCGGCGACAGTCCGACCGATCTCTCCCGGGCCAACCGCCGGATATTCTTGGACGACGGTCGAGAATTGTTGTCGAACAAGCGCCGCTTGATACAGCGCAAATCGGCGATCCTGCACCCGTCGACTGAATGCCAGCATCGATTCATTCGCTTGGATTTTGAGCCGGCGGCCCAGATGCGTTTCCGAGAGTGCTGCGATGAAGGACCGTTCCGCGCGCACTGTCATTTTGAGCACCTGAGTTTTGGTTAATTCACTGATAGCAACGGCAAAGTCCTCCAACCAAAGCAAATCGAAGTACAGGCCAAAAATTGCGGCACTCTGGTCTGACTCCAACTGCTCAAACCATCGCTGGAACGACTTTAGGTGGCTCTCAGAAAGCTTTACATAGATGCCGACAATACTGTCCGCAAATGCGTTGCCATTTAATGCTTCTTGTAGAAAGGGATTGTACAATCGTTCACGCCATTCAAAGGCCTTCAGTAATGTGGTCTTCCCCGTGCCGCGCCCACCGATCAAGTATGTGGGTACACCCGTTGCAAGTTTTGCGTATAGATCCGTCGGAAGGAAATATGCATGGCGAAAGCGGGTATCGTGTTCGAAACGGCCGAGGGAAAAGGGGGAGTTCATAGAGAAGCCCGAATTATTTGCCAAGAGGGCGGGGAAAGCTCCCGATCAAGAATGGTCACGATGCCATACCACTCAGCTTCCTCTAGCATTGTTGCCAGCTCAGCTTCCGTCAGAGCAGGGTGAACCAGGCTCAGCTTCGAAAGCAAGCCGGGGAACCGAGCCCCATCTTCCGAGCGGATTAAGGCGACCATGTCCGAGCGCGGCGGCTTATAGAGAGGAAAATATTCGGCACTTGAGCGGAACGGAATACGTACTTCCTCGTGGGGATGGGGAGAAAACGTATGCGAACGTCCGATTTTATACTTCTGCACCGTAGCGCCGAGTGGTATCCCGGCGTCAGTGTAGGACAGGTCGATGATATTAAATCCTTGATCGAGCTTAGTCGCTCCCACCGAGACGAGCGGAGCGGAACGTTTATGAGGCAGGGAAACTATCTCGATGGGGTCATCGTGAATATGGCCGTGGCAATAGAGACTAGGACATTTCGCGTCTGAAAGCATAGAGCGAAACTGGCCGCCATTAAGCAGCTCTGCATATAGAGCAGCGCGAGGGGTCGCTTGTGGCAGCAAATTGTGATGGGCAAGCAGGACGTTCACCTTCTGGTCCCCTGCAATTTGCTGTTGAGTCGCCTCTATATGATCTAGAGCGAACGCTGGTGAATCGATTTGTTCGATTGCTTCCCATTTCTCATCAGCAGTTGCTGTTCCGTTGATCAGTTTTTCCGCGGCTATCCGTAGATCGGCGGGAAGTCCGCGGTACTCTCCACAACCGAGGCAGGAATTGAGCGCGATGATATCTGCGATGGCCGGTCCCTTTTTTAGCGGCAAAGACTTTATCGCACTAGTCACCAAGATGGGCAGATTGTGCTTCTTCCAAGCCGCTTCCAATGGTTCAAATTTAGCCCACATCTGTGAGACTGTAGTGCTGGGAGAAATTGCCGGCCGGTTAATATCATGATTTCCAGGTACACAAACCGCAGCACCGTTACTTTTGCACCATTCGCCGAGAATGACATCTACAAGATAGTCAACGCACTTTTGATATCCTGCAGTATCGCCTTGATGTGTCAGGTCTCCAACGAGAAGGATGGCGTCGACTGGTCGTGTTCTGATCAGGCCCACAGCAAATCGGGTGGCGCTCACTAACGGATTGCCTGTTGTCAATGACGCAAGCGGTGCTGGAAACTCCCGATCCTTGAGATCAAATGTGGTATTCGGATGGGGCGACGCCGTCATGTGGATGTCGCCCAATTGAAGTAGTCGAATATGGATCACGAGTCGGGGAAATTAACGCGAAGCCGCGAGTACTAGCTTTTACGCTGCAACCAGCTGTCACAAAAGCCGCTTACCGAACAGGTCGCATATCGAAAACCCAATAAGCATAGATCTCAGCGGTTAAACAACTGATTTCTCTAAAGCTGCGAGGCCGGGCGGTATTACGCAGGGAAATCTTTTCGGAATAGAGGGTTGGAGTGTTTGCACGATACGCACTTACTTCAGCAATCTTAGTCGAAGCAATAGATTCTTCCCAACTATAGAATTGATACGATTGAGAAAATAGGAACGCGCTGAAGATGTCGACGAAATCTGAGGGTATTTCGTGTTAGCGTGAGTTCTTTTTCGGGCTCTTGGTAAAACCGGATTAGGTTTAATGTGAAATCCCGGTAACGGCGCGGGCTTTCCTTGAATTCCACGGCTGCGATCTCAGGTTATCCGCACGGGCATGGCGTTCTCCAAATACTCTTGCCTCATTTGCACGCGAACCTCGACATCTTCTGGCTAAAGGATGAAGCTCTCGAAGACAGCGCCAATCTTCCCGCCTCCGGCATCATTGGCGCCGATCTCGAAGCCGCCTCGAACAATTCTCCGCGATCAAAGAGGATCTCAAAGAATGAGCACTTATCTGCTTACATGGAACCCGGGTAAGAAGGGAGCGGATGGCGACGATTGGTTAGAAAAGGTGGTCAAGCACCTCGGCCATGCAAAGTCCAAGAGAGATCAATGGAGCACTGGAACAAGTAAAAGCGTCAGTGTCGGAGACCGTCTTTTTCTTTTGAGACAGGGCCACGATAGACCGGGTATTATCGGATCCGGAAAGGTTACCAAAGGTTGGTTCGAAGGTGATCACTGGAATCTCAGGAAGATCGCATTGCGCAAAGCGAACTACATTCGCGTGGTATGGGACACAATGGTGCTCCCTCAGAGCGTTTTGCCGCGTGAGCGGTTGCTCAGGGGCGTAATGTCTGAATCCCTCGTGAATGCGCAGTCTAGCGGCCGCGAGATCGAGACTAAGATAGCTGCGCGTCTGGAGAAGATTTGGTCCGATCATTTGAAGGCCGTTTACTCAAACGCTTCGTACAATTCGAGGGCACCTAAGTCCGACCACCCGTTGGACGACACGTATGACGATTTGGACGGAAGTGACTCTAGCGAGTACGGATCTGATGGTGCTCCTGAGGGAAAACATTTGGTCTCAGGCGTGAGACGTGATCCACGTGTCCGTCGCACGGTTATTAAACGGAGTAAACGCATTTGTGAGCAGCCGGGTTGCCGCGCGACGCGAAATTTTGCCGGCTTTATTGATGTGCACCACATCCTCGGCGCGGCGAAGAGCGATAGGGTATGGAACTGCGTTGCACTCTGCCCCAATTGTCACCGCGAGGCGCATTACGCCCCGAATCGCGACGAGATTAATGCGTTGTTGCTGAAATTCGCGCGGAGCTTTCGCGTCTATGCCTAGGCTTTTCTCTTACACGATTCCGATTGATGACGGAGCTGCGCCGAATCCGTTTGACGGATTGTGCACGCTCACCATTTGCAAACCTACAATAAGGCGAGTTGCTTCAGAAGGAGATTGGATAGCTGGAATCGGCTCACGAAATGCGCCTAGCGGTGATTTAAGTAAGCGACTGGTTTATGCGATGCGTGTTGATGAGATTGTCACAATGGCCGACTATGACAGGCTATCGTCTTCGAGATGGCCCTTCCGCATTCCGAACGCCACGAGCAAAGATCTCACTCACCGCTTGGGAGACTGCATATATAATTTTTCTTCTAGCCCACCTGCGCAACGCCCAGGGGTTCACGATGCAAGTAATCAAGCAACGGATCTTCGCGGGATAAACACCCTTATCTCGACGCATTTCTTCTACTTCGGTGCCAAGGCCATTCAACTTCCTCCACAGCTTCATGCAATTTGCCATGAAACCCAAGGGCACCGGAGCGACTCAAATGCGCCGTATATGAAAGATTTTATTTCCTGGATCGATTCCCTTCGGCTAGTGCCCGGCCAACTTTATGGCTGGCCTGATTTTATTGTTGATTGGGGGTTAGCTGCGCGTTGCGGATGTAAGGTGCGAAAAGAGGATGGAGAGCACGACAATCCATGTTGACGAATCTCAGGTTGTTTTCGTCACGCGCCAACGCGTGAGCATGGCCGGGCGAATTTTCGGTAGAAGAATTAGCCACACTGAGAATGATTCCAGCCATCGAGCGCGAGCTTCCCGACATTTCGCGGGCATTCTAGATTGCGGACGGACCTTTTTGCGGCCATTGGGGTCCAGTGGATTTATGTGCAACCAACTTCGATGAGGAGTTACGGGGCTTCTCGCATTTCGCTACGTTCGAAGCCATGCTGCCATTTGTAGGAGCAGATTTCCCGCGTCTCGACGGTCCTAGAATTCTGATAATAGCGGAAAGCCACTATTTACCCAAAAAAATGCCCGAAATTCCAGTGGACGATTGGTATGAAACCTATGGAGCTGGTCAACCAACATCCGCCTCTGTAGCCGCGCACTGCAATACAAGGGCTACCATTGGAT
>CAYYHS010000115.1:0-7192 GCA_964471785.1 uncultured Chitinophagaceae bacterium | reverse complement strand
CGTTCGGCACGACAACGCACGGGTGCCCGGTCAGATTTGTCAGCAGCGAGTTGTCACCCTCAAACGGCGGGGCGACGATAATGTCGACCTGGGACATCAGTGACGCCATCTGCTGAATTGCAAGGTAGCGCACCCTGTTCGCGCGGATGTATTCGACAGCCGGAATAAATCGGGACGCTCGGAAAACATTAGGCCAGGCATCTTTGATCTGTCGAGCGAGCAAATCATCCTGACCGCTGCGCGTAAGATCGTCGAACTGGGCCCCCGCCTCTGCGCTCACGATGATCGAGAGATCGTTGATCGGCAGATTGGGAAGAGTCACAGGAATTAGTTTTGCTCCCAGTCGTTGAAGAACCGCGAACGCCGAATCGTTGTTTGCTCTGTTCGTTTTTACGCTGTCAAAATCATTCTTCAGATATCCGATCCGCAATGAGCGAAGATTGATTTTCGGGTTGTAGTTAAACGGAAAGTCGTACAGCATTTGGTCTTTGCCATCGGGACCGTAGATCGCATTGAAGACCAGCGCACAGTCTTCGACCGTTCTGCAGATTGGGCCGATTTTATCCATCGACCAGGCGAGGGCCATCGCACCGGTTCTGCTCACGCGTCCGTACGTAGGACGAAGTCCGGTCGTCCCGCACACCGTCGAGGGGGAAACAATCGATCCCCATGTTTCTGTCCCGATTGCGAAGGCGACCAATCCGGCCGATGTCGCAGCGGCAGATCCGGCAGACGATCCGCTGGAGCCTTCTTTATAATTCCACGGATTCCTCGTCATTCCCCCGTACCAGTATTCATCCATCGCAAGCTCACCCATCGACAATTTCGCGACAAGAATAGCGCCGGCATCTTCTAACCTTTTCACAACCGTTGCATCTTCGTCGATCATCTGCTCTTTGAATGGTGCGGCACCCCAGGTTGTTTTGTATCTTTGCGTGGAAAGCAGATCCTTCACGCCAAACGGTATTCCATGAAGAGGTCCCCGATACTTTCCTTCGGCAATCTCCTTATCAGCCAATCGGGCCTGTCGGATCGCCAGAGCCTCGGTCAGCGTGATAACGCATTCGAGTTTCGGCCCATATTTTTTCAGCCGGCCTAGATACATCTTCGTCAGCTGCTCCGACGTCACCTTCCGCGATTTGACAAGCTCTGCGAGCTGTCCGACAGAATAGAACGCGAGGTCTTCTAGTTTGGACGGGACGTTAATCTTCTCTGGGGGGCTTGCGACGAATCGCTTTCGCTCCGTACTGAATTTCATCCCGGCCGGAATCGGATTCAACGTGATTGCCGTGGGGATGTTATTCGGAAGAGACACCTTCCTGAGATTCTGATAGCTTGCCAATTGGTCCTTCAACGCATCGAGCATCGAGTCACGCTTCGCATCCGTGAATTTAAGACCGATCAACTTCTCCGCACTGGAGACAATGTCGCGAGTCAGCGGCACTGCGGCATTCTCTTCCACAATCGCGCCGAGCAGGAAAAAAACTGTACATCCTCCGGCAATCGTCAGCCATGTTCGCTTAGTTTTCTTCATTGCACCATCCTTCTCGTTGTTGGATCTCGAACGGCTTAAATCAGCGAAGCTGCATCCCCTTTCTTTCCCTTAACCTTAATCTCATTCTCAATTACCTTTTGTACCTCCCCATCAGCTGTCCTTCGCCCAGAATATGTCCATCCATGGCTTTCAACAACTGAGCCTTCGTGGCTCCGCTTTCAAGAGTGAGGATGTTGTCGAGTGCATAGACCTTGAAGTAGTAACGGTGCGTTCCCCCGGGCGGGCAGGGACCGTCGAATCCTAGTTCATGCGAATCGTTTATCCCTTGGCGAGCGCCGTTTGGAAGTGTCGAGGTGCGCTGAATGTTTTCCGCTAGTCCTTTCACCCCTGCCGGGATGTTAAAGATGACCCAGTGAACCCAAGTTCCGCGCGGTGCATCGGGATCGTCACAGATGAGGGCGATGAATTTGGCGCTATCCGGTACTCCCGTCCATTCAATAGCCGGTGATACATTATCGCCATCACAAGTATATTTCTTTGGAATGAGATCGCTTTCCTTGAAAGCCGGGCTTGTTACTTTAATTTCCATGGTCGTGCCTCCTTTCGCTATTGACTCCGGAAGAGCATTGGTCTCTCCTCGGGCAAGAATCGAAAAAAACAGGAACAAGACAGTTGCGGACGCACAAGTGATGCCATGACTCTTAATGCTCAGAACTTCATGCTGCAAAACTGATCGAGCCATGGCATCACTCACTGCTATCGGCACAATATCATTCTGTTGAGAGAAAAATGCAACCACGCATCGCCCGGCGACATACTATCCTGTATTGCGCAAGCCGGCAGCGATTCCGTTGATGCTCAAGAAGATCGTCTGTTCAAGATCGGCTCTCTCCGACTCCGAAAGAGGCTTCTTGTGAAGTCGGCGAAGAAGCTCAACCTGGATATAGCTCAACGGATCAACGTAAGGATTTCGGAGTTGGATCGACCTTTTAAGCATGTCGTTGTTGTCGAGAATCTCTTCCTGATCGGTGATGAGCAATATCATGGAGCGCGTCAGGTCATACTGCGATTTGAGCTAGCGATAGATTCTTTTTCCGACCGGCTTCGGTTCCACGAGCGCTGCATACTCCTTAGCAATGGCAAAATCCGCCTTGGCAAGTATCATCTGCATGTTGTCGATAAGCGAACGGAACGTTTGCCATCGAAGATACATCTGACACAGCAGTTTCAATCGTTTCGGATCGGGTCCGGAGGCTTTGACGTAGAGAAATTTTTTGAGGCCGTCTCCGGCGCCGAGCCAGCCGGGCAGGACGTGGCGGCTTTGCATCCATCCGAATGCCCACGGAATTGCCCGTAAGTCCTCGATGCGTTCGCTCTCAACCCTTTTTGCTGGGCGCGACCCAATCTGCATTTTCATAAGCTCTTCGATCGGAGTTGCCTGAGCAAAGTACTTGATGAATTCCGGTTGCTCGTACACAGTACGCCGGTACGATTCATAGCTGTGGTGCGCAATTTCATCCATTGCTGCATACCATCGCGTCCGGTTCTTGTCAAGGAGCGGATTATGCCGGGCATTCGGTGTGTTTCCCATCAGCATTGCAGACGTGGTCAACTCGAGCGACCGCTGGGCAATTGCCGGATGAGCATACTTCAGCGAAATGACTTCTCCCTGCTCTGTGATCTTAATCTTTGCATTGAGCGAATGTGCCGGCTGTGAGAGTATTGCCTCGAACTCGGGGCCTCCGCCGCGGCCCACCGTGCCTCCGCGCCCGTGAAAGAACATCCAATCGACATCGGCGATCTGCGACGTTTTGGTAAGTAACCGCTGCGCCTTGTAAAGAGCCCAATGCGAACCGACGATTCCTCCCTCTTTCGTGCTGTCGGAATATCCGATCATGATCTCCTGCCGGCGCCTGCGGGCGTCGAGATGGCGGCGGTACGCTTCGTTGTTGTACAGCCGCTCCATTACCGCCGGCGCCTCGACGAGATCTGTCGTGGTCTCGAAAAGCGGCACAATATCAATCGAGCTTTGACCGTGCACGTGACCCACCGAAAACAAGCCGGTGCATTTCATCAGATAAAGAACTTCGAGCAAATCGGCAGCCGACTCCGTCATGCTGATGATGTATGATCCGATCGCACGGTCGTCAATTTCCGTCTGAGCCCGTTTCATCTTCCTGAACGTCGCCAGGGCCTCGGCGCTTGCCGCGGAAAGTTTTGTCTCATCAAACGTCGGTACGCCTTGCTTTAGAATTTCCTCTGTCAGCAGCTGTTCTCGTGCTTCTTCTCCGAGCGAACTGTAAGCGACTCCACGCTGCTTGAAAAGCTCGGAGATGGTCTCTGAGTGAACAACCCGGTGCTGCCGGATGTCGAGTGTGGCAAGATGAAAGCCGAATGTTTCGACGTTGCGGATCAGATCTTTCAATAACCCGTCCGCCTGGAGTGTCCCTTTATGTGTACGCAGGCTCCGGTCGAGGATGTAAAGATCGTTCAGCAGTTCGGAAGAAGAGTGATACATCAGCTCGGCATGGGAGGCGTCATCATTCGCATAGTCAAGCCTGTACTGCAATCGTCGGTAGATGTACGCCAGCTTCACCCGGTAGATTTCATCGTCGTTGCGAACCTGCGCGGGCCTTTCGAGCAGCTCGCGATCCCGTTGTATCCCCCGGAGCAGCTCATCGCTCCCGCCAACGACTTTTGCCGATTCGCTGTGTTCCACAAAAAGTTCATCGACAGCCTGAAGGTGCAATTCGAGAATTGTCTTCGATTGGCGCTGAAGAGATTTCCACGTTTCCTCTGCTGTGACGAGCGGATTGCCGTCGCGATCTCCGCCGATCCACGAACCGAACCGGATGAACGATGGAATCGGCGATTTCCATCCAGGATAAATGCTCGCCGCGGTTTGTTCAAGATCGCGGTAAAATTTTGGTATTGTCTTGTAGAGGATGCTCCGGAAATAGTAAACGCCGTTATACACCTCGTCGAGCACGGAAATATTGTACGAGCGCGTCTCTTCGGTCTGCCACAAGCTGGTGATGTGGCGCTTAATCTCGACTTCGAGTGAAGATCGTTCCGCTTCCATTACATTTCCGCGATCGAATGCTTCTAACAGTTTCCAGATGCGTGAATGTTTCTCTAGCACTGTGCGGCGCGTTGCCTCTGTGGGATGCGCCGTGAAGACCGGGATGATGGAAAGACGATGAAGAAGGTCTGCGACCTCTTCTTCGGGAACTTCGAGATCTTTTAACTTTTGGAAGGTATGGCGCAGCGAGCCGGGGTATCCACTGGCAGGGTGTTTCAGTAAATAGTTTCTATGCCTTTGGATACGATAATGCTGTTCGGCAGTGTTGGAGAGTTGGAAGTACGCTGCGAAAGCCCTCAGAATCTTCGCCATCTCACCGGGTTTGAGCGCCCCTATAATTTGCTTAAGTTTACGTTGATGCGAGGAATCGAACCGCCGCCGCAGGCTTTTTGATGTCTGTCGAATCCTCTCCTCTAATTCGAAAAGGTCGCGCCCCTCCTGTTCCTCGATCACCTCGCCGAGAAGGTTGCCGAGCATGCGAATATTTGTCCGGAGGGGTTTATCCCTCTCAGTCTTATTGCGACGCGCCATATTCTGTTAAAAAGAAAACTCAGGCGTGACTCAACCTGAGCATGATTAGTTCCTTTATCCTGTTGTGTGACGCCTCTCCGCTACAACAAGATGTCTCCGCACATCATCAGTTATTGAAGAACTTCTTAGGATGAGTAATGACACCGGTCAAAGCTGATGCCGCCACGGTATACGGCGAAGCAAGGTAGACCTGCGATTTCTTTGACCCCATTCTTCCGGGGAAATTTCTGTTCGTCGACGAAATGCAAACCTCTACACCGTTCAAGCGTCCAAAAGTGTCCGATGGCCCGCCAAGGCATGCTGCACACGAGGCATCCCCGATTCTGCATCCGGCTTCTTCGAGAATTTGCCATACTGTTTTGTCTTTGACTTTTCTTTCTTTCATCTGCCGGGCGACTTCCGTCGTCGCCGGAACTACAAAGGTGTCGATCTTCACTTTCTCGCCGTACATCGTCTCCGCCGCAGCGATGAAGTCGGTTATTTTACCGCCGGTGCACGATCCGATATACGCGCGGTCGAGTTTCGTTCCTGCTACTTCGCTTACCTTCGCCTTGTTGTCTGGCGAGTGAGGCTTCGCAACAAGAGGTTCGATTTCCTTCACATTGAAACGATGCTCGCTGTGATATTTTGCATCTTTGTCATTCTGGTAGCTTTCGAAGGAAACGTTTGTCCGAGCCTTAACAAAATCTGTCGTTGTTTTGTCGGGTGCGCAGACGCCGTTTTTTCCACCCGCCTCGATCACCATGTTGCACATCGTCATGCGGCCTTCCATATCCATCCGATCAATCGTTCCGCCGGCGAAATCCATCGCCCGATAGGTTGCACCATCCACGCCGATTTTTCCGATAACGGCAAGAATAAGGTCTTTCGCCATCAGATACGGCGGCAGTTCTCCTTCGAAAATGAATCGCATCGTTTCAGGGACTTTTACCCAAAGCTTTCCGGTGCCGAGGATAAAGGCAGCATCGGTATTGCCGATGCCGGTAGCAAATTCACCGAATGCCCCCGCGGTGCAGGTATGAGAGTCCGTACCGAAGAGAACCTCGCCGGGACGAGTGAAGCCCTCCTCCGGCATGGCGATATGACAGACGCCTTTATAGTCCGGAGTATTCACATCGAAAAAGTGAGGAAGGTTCTGTTCCTTCACGAAGTCGCGGAGAATATCCACGTTCCGACGGGCATGGGTGTCTGAGGTAAAGATATAATGGTCCGGGATAACAACGACCTTTTCCTTATCCCATACCTTCGCACCGGCTCCGAATTCTCTCTTGAAAATCCCGAACGTTCCCGGTCCGCAGACATCGTGCGTCATCAGAACATCAACATCCACCCAAACATTGTCCCCGGGTTTTACTTCTTTCTTCCCTGAGCGTCGCGCTAAAATCTTTTCTGTGATCGTCATTCCCATGGCTTTGCAGTGAACAGTGAGCAGTTACCAGTCAACAGAAGCGGTTGACATAATTACTCAGCATTCATTCTTCCTCACATTGTTTATTGATCGTTGATTACTGTTTACTGATCACTGATAACTGTCAAACCGCTGCCGACTCTGCCTTGATATCGGCAATTTGCTTTCGCCGGAACCGTGCTGTTGAGGCGTGATTAATAGCGTTCAGGTACGCTTTCACGCTCCCAGTAATGACGTCGGTGCTTGCAGAGCGTCCGTTGAACACATAGCCGTCGATCGCGATCTTGACGAAAACCTCGCCAATGGCGTCGTGTCCCCATGAGACAGACTTGATCGAGTAGTCGAGAAGCTGCCCGCTGATCCCCGTGATCCGTTCGATCGCGCGGTATGCGGCATCGACCGGACCGTCACCGGTGGCCGAATCCTGAAGGATCTCGTCGTTCCGTTTCAATCCAACCATCGCGGTAGGAACAACATTTAATCCGCTCGTTACCTGAAGATTCTCCAGAGTGTAGAGCGATTTCATCGACGATATTTCATCCTGCAAAATCGCAATAAGATCGTCATCGAAGATATCCTTTTTCTCATCGGCGATTTTCGTGAAGAGTTTGTAAACGGAATCCAGTTCATCGTGCAACAGTTCGTAGCCGAGCTCGCTGTAGCGCTGCTTCAGCGC
>CAYYHS010000114.1:0-7194 GCA_964471785.1 uncultured Chitinophagaceae bacterium | reverse complement strand
CGCCGAACGTTGTACTCCGCCCTCTTTGCCAGGATACCCTCCTCCCGACTGCCGCGTACGTGGGTGGTACATCCGAAATCGCCTACTTTGCTCAATTAGGGCCCGTCTACAAGTTCTTCGGGATGCAAATGCCGGTCGTCTATCCGCGCGCCAGCGCCACGATCCTCGAAGAAAAAATAAAAAATATCTTGGAAAAGTACCAGATTGGAATCGCGGAACTTTGGTCCGATATCGATCCTCTTCTGATCCGTATCGCAGAACAAGTTTCGGAGGTGAAGGTCGACGGCTTATTTGAACAGCTGCAGAGCCGTATCAAGGAGGCAGTCGCCGAGTCCCGTTTCGGGATTCAGCAAATCGACCCGACCCTCTCGGGGACTATCGACTCGACGCTTGCCCGTTTTGAATCACAGCTTGCCGTATTGAAGGAAAAGACACAGGCGGCACAACAGAGGCGGCAGGATATAACGTTAAAACAGATTCAGAGAGCGGCGACCCATGTCTTTCCAGGCTCCAACTTCCAGGAGAGAGAGTTTAACGTTGTCTATTACCTGAATAAGTACGGACCGGATTTTGTGAAGTGGCTTCGCGGGGAAATGGTTATTGACCGATTTCAACACCAGATCATCGAGCTCTGATACTCAGATTCAGATGATCTTTTCTGACTCGTTGTTAAAAAAATGAGCGTTCGACAGATCGAAGGCGATCTCTAGTGCGCTGCCGGCCTTCGGCACCTCCGACGCAGCGATTCGCGAGACGTACTGAGTTCCCCCTCCCGTCGTGAAATACATAAAGATCT
Organism: uncultured Chitinophagaceae bacterium; assembly: GCA_964471785.1. Classification (GTDB taxonomy): domain Bacteria; phylum Bacteroidota; class Ignavibacteria; order UBA10030; family UBA8401; genus JAGVPT01. The sequence continues at coordinate 6,398 of CAYYHS010000114.1, read as the reverse complement.
CATTCCCCATCGGTTCAACCACCTCAATTTTTACTTTGCACCGGCTGTATTTTGGACCTTCGGTCCGCTTCGCGATAAAGATATGTTCCGGCCTGATCCCGAGCCATAATTCCTTGCCGCTGTATGCCTTCAGCCTCTTTTGATGTTCTTTCGTTAACTGGAGAGTGACCCCTGTCCCTTGTTCGACGAAGGACATTCCCTTCACAGTCGAAATTGTGCCGTGCATGAAATTCATTGCGGGGCTCCCGATGAAACCTGCGACGAACTTGTTCACCGGTTTGTGGTAAAGGTTCAGCGGCGAATCGGTTTGTTGGATCACTCCGTCTTTCATCACGACGATCTTGTCCCCCATCGTCATCGCCTCCGTTTGATCGTGGGTCACGTAGATCATCGTTGCTTCAAGGCTGTTGTGCAGCTTCGAAATCTCGGTACGCATTTGAACCCGAAGTTTTGCGTCGAGATTGCTCAGCGGTTCGTCGAAGAGGAAAACCTTTGGTTTCCGGACGATCGCTCTGCCGACCGCCACCCGTTGCCGTTGTCCTCCCGAAAGCGCTTTCGGCTTACGGTCGAGATACTGTTCAATGCTTAAGATACGAGCTGCCTCTCGTACACGGTCGTTGATTTCCGCCTTTGGAAATTTCCGCAGTTTCAGCCCGAACGCCATGTTGTCGTAGACCGTCATATGGGGATACAACGCATAGTTCTGGAACACCATGGCAATGTCGCGGTCTTTCGGCTCTACGTCGTTGACAACTTTTCCGTCGATCGTAATCGTACCAGCGCTTATATCCTCGAGCCCCGCGATCATCCGGAGTGTCGTCGATTTTCCGCAGCCCGATGGCCCAACAAGCACAACGAACTCTTTATCCGCGATGTCGATGTCGACATCCTTCACCGCAATAACTCCGCCCTCGTATTCCTTCCGAACCTTATCTAATCGAACACTGGCCACGAATTACCTCGTTCAGTTTGCGAGCCTGTGAAGAGTATCCCAGAATGCCGGAAAAGAAATGTCAACGCATTCAGAGTCTTTGATGACAGAATCCCCCTCCAGATTCACCGCGGCAACCCCAAAAGCCATCGCGATCCGGTGATCCCCGAAACTGTCAAAGTCCGAGGGAATTAACCCTTTATTTGAGCTAAATGCAAATCCGTCTTCGAATTGCTCCACGTCCATCCCCATCAAGCCAAGATTTTCGCACACAGCGCCAATTCGGTCGCACTCCTTATTTCTTAATTCGAAAGCGTCCCGCACTTCGAAGGATCCATTTGCAAACGCTCCGGCAACAGCGAGGATAGGTATTTCGTCAATGATGTTCGGGATGATTGCTCCCTTGAGACTTAGATTTGACCGGAGTGACGATCCCTTAACAATAATGTCAGCAATAGGTTCACCTCCGACAGTTCGCTTATTTTCAAGGATGATGTTTCCTCCCATTGATATCAGAACTTCGAGGTAACCGATTCGTGTGGGGTTGACTCCGACGTTTCGTATGACGATTTCGGAATTCTTGGCGATAAGTCCGGCGACAACAAAAAAGGCCGCCGATGAAGGGTCTCCGGCAATAATGAACTGCTTTGCCGGAATCTGAATCCCTCCATGCACGGAGACGCTGATTTTCCCCTTTGAGAAAACTGTGGTAAGGCCGAGCATTCTCTCGGTGTGATCTCGAGAGCCCTGAAGTTCTTCTACCGTTGTCTTCCCGTCGGCAAAGAGTCCCGCGAAGAGGACGGCCGACTTGACCTGGGCACTCGGAATAGGCAATTCGTAGGTGATGCCGTGGAGTCGTTCTGCGGGAAAAATCTTCAAAGGAGCGGTGAATTTGTCCGTCCCGACGATTTGAGCGCCCATCTCGGTGAGGGGGTCGATAATGCGCTTCATCGGACGTCTGACGAGGTATTGATCCCCTGTAATTTGCGTGGGAAACTTCTGGCCAGCCAGTATCCCGGAGAGGAGGCGAATTGTTGTACCAGAATTCCCAGCGTCGAGCACTTTCTCAGGCTTCCGGTATCCGTGAAGTCCCTTCCCTTCGATTCGGAGGACATCGCCGCTAAGTGTTGCGGAAATGCCGAGCGCGCGGACACATTCGAGAGTGCTGCGAGGGTCTGCAGCATCTAGAAACCCGGTGATCTCCGTTTGCCCTGCTGCGAGGGAACCGATCATAATAGCTCGGTGCGAGATCGATTTGTCGCCGGGAACAGTAATCTCACCCCGGAGATGCGAAACGGAACGGAGCGATTTATCCATACAGGATACTTCGCTCCGATGTTCCATGCTCCGGTGACAACAGTGTTCCGCGTCCCTTAGGAGTGGGGTTCTTCCGGCTTCTTCTTCTCGGCAAGCAGAACTGCCTTTCGACTTAAGTTGAGCCTTCCTTTGTCATCAATTTCCATGAGTTTAACTTCGAACACATCGCCGACCTTCACGAAGTCCGCGACCTTTTCGATGCGTTTCACGTCGAGCTGAGAGACATGGACCAGCCCTTCTTTGCCGGGAAGAATTTCGACAAAGGCTCCAAAGTCCATGATCTTCTTGACCGTAGCCTTATAGATCTTGCCTACTTCCGGCGTTTCCGTAATGCGGCCTATCATGGCGCGAGCCTTCTCGCTCGCCTCTTTCGAAGTAGCGGCGATGACAATGGTGCCGTCGTCATCGATGTTCACTTCGGCTCCTGACTCCGAGACAATATTCCGAATGTTCTTTCCACCGGGGCCGATGACAGCGCCGATCATGTCGACCGGTATCTTGATCGTTGTCAATCGCGGAGCATACGTGCTCAGATCCGCACGGGGTCCGGAAATCGCAGCATCCATTATATCGAGCTTGTGAATGCGTCCCGCCTTTGCCTGTTGCACCGCTCGATCAAGGACATCGAAAGATATTCCTTTGATCTTGATGTCCATCTGGAAAGCGGTGATGCCGTCTCGTGTTCCGGCAACTTTGAAGTCCATATCGCCGAGGTGATCTTCGTTGCCTAGGATATCGCTGAGGATCGCGACGCGATCGCCTTCCTTGACGAGTCCCATGGCAATTCCGGCCACAGATTTCTTCAACGGCACTCCTCCATCATACAGCGCAAGAGATCCGGCGCAGACGGTTGCCATCGATGAGGATCCGTTGGATTCAAGGATATCGGATACCACCCGTACCGTATACGGGAATTCTTTCGCCTCCGGGATCATGCTTTTCAGAGCGCGTTCGGCCAGGTTCCCGTGTCCGACTTCGCGCCTTCCTGTCCCAAGCCTTCCGGTCTCGCCCACGCTAAACGGAGGGAAATTGTAATGCAACATGAAACGTCTTGTGGTTTTCGGAACAAGCCCGTCGAGAATTTGTTCGTCGAGTTTGGTCCCCAGCGTTATTGTTGTCAGGGATTGAGTTTCACCGCGAGTGAAGAGCGCCGACCCATGCGTGCGCGGCAGAAGTCCCAGCTCGATGGAAATCGGGCGAATTTCGGTCAAGCCGCGCCCGTCGAGACGTTTGTTCGTTGCGAGGATCATCTCCCGCATCTCGACTTTTTCGATGTCATGGAGGATTTGCGCAATCGCATTCTCTTGTTCCGGAAATTTCTCGGCGAGCGCCGCAACAGCTTCGGTTTCGATGGCTGCGTTGGCGTTCGAACGGTCGTCTTTTGACATAACGGTGTTGACGGCGGTACGAACTTTTCCCGCCGCGAGAGACTTCACGGCCTCGAGGAGGTCAGGATTAATTTCCGGGAGTGTAATGGCCCGTTTGTGAACCTTGAGTTCAGCGGCGAGCTCTTTCTGAAGGGCGCAAATTTTCCGTATCGCTTCATGAGCAAACTTCAGCGCGGCGAGCAAGTCTGCCTCGGAGATTTCTCGTGCCTCGCCCTCCACCATGACAACCGACTCTTCGCTTCCAGCAACCGTAATATCCATGTCGCTTCGTTCGAGTTCGCCGAATGTCGGGTTGATAAGCATGGCTCCGTCCACACGGCCAATCCGCACTTCGGCTATCGGGCCGTCGAACGGTGAATCCGAAATCATCAATGCTGCCGACGCCGCACAAGCGCCCAGCACATCGGCATCGTTCTGTTGATCCGAAGAAAATACACTGACGATGATTTGAGTCTCGTTGTGATATCCTTCGGGGAACATCGGGCGGATCGGCCTGTCGATGAGACGGGCGGAGAGGACCTCCTTGTCGGACGGTCTACCCTCGCGTTTCAGAAAGCCGCCGGGAATTTTTCCGGCCGACGCCATCTTCTCGCGGTATTCAACCTGCAGGGGAAAATAGTCGAGATCGTCGGAGGAATCTTTGGGTGCGACAACGGTCGCCAGGACCATCGTATCAGCATAACGCGCCATTACGGCACCGTCCGCTTGTTTTGCGAATCGGCCTGTTTCCAGGGAAAGCGTTTCGTTTCCTATTTTAATTTCTTTTCGTACCACCATAGTTGTAACTTCATTCTGATTGATTCATGTTCGCGTTGAATTAGTTCATCGCGTCGTACCTCTTTCCGGTTACTTTCGGATTTCCAATTCCTGGATGATCTTTCTGTACCGGTCGACATTTTTCTCCATCAAGTAGTCGAGAAGCTTCCGGCGTTTGCCGACCATCCTCAGTAAGCCGACCCTTGAGTGGTTGTCCTTCTTGTGCTCACCGAAATGTGCAGAGAGAGCATTGATGTTGGCGGTAAGGATGGCTATCTGCACTTCCGGTGTCCCTGAGTCATTCGGGGACTTGCCATACTTTTTGAGGAACTCCGCTTTCTGAGCTTTTGAAATCGCCATAGGTACTCCTTAAGAAAAGGTGATGTTATAATTGTGCTGTTTCGAAAATTCTCTTCCCCTCGATCTTGTCGCGGTTCATCTCCTGCACGAGTTCTTCGGCAGAATTGAATTTCTTCTCTCCACGGATCCGGTCGATGCATTCGACCGTCATTGTTTCGCCGTAGATATCATCCTCAAAGTCATACAAATACACTTCACAGACCTTTTCGTGGCCGTCGAAAAATGTTGGCAGCACTCCAATGCTCATAAGTCCCCGATATGCCTTTCCGCAGAGACGGGCATTCACAGCATAAACGCCGTTTCCCGGAAGCATTTTGCGCGAATCACTGATCGCAATGTTTGCCGTCGGAAACCCGAGCGATCTCCCGCGCCGATCTCCTTCGATCACTTTCCCGGAAAGCGAATAGCGCCTTCCGAGGAGCCTGTTCGCTTTTGTCATCTTCCCTTCTGCAAGGGACGAGCGAATGAGCGAACTGCTGACAACATCGTTGTCGATCAGCAGCTGTTTCTCTGCCACAACCGAAAAACCGAATTCTCGCCCGAGCGCCAGCAATTCTGCCGGTCCTGCTTCCCGGTCGCGTCCGAACCCGTGGTCGTACCCTTCAATCACCTCGCTGACGCCGATGCCGTCGATGATGTATTCGGTGTAGAAATCCCGGAACGGCTTCCGCGAGAACTCGAATGTGAATTGGACGACAAATGTCAGGTCCACACCAAGCTCTGAAAAAAAATCCAATTTCTCTGCATGTGTTGTCAGCAGGGCTACAGGAGCGGCCACTGTTGAGCCGTTTGTGTTCTTCTCGCCGACGACCTCTCGGGGGTGAGGATCAAATGTCACGAGGACGCTGCGCCCGCCGCGTTCTCTGGCTCTTTGGATCACTTCACGGATGATTTTCTGATGAGCCACATGAACGCCGTCAAATGTTCCAATGGAGATGACGGAACCCTGATAGTGTTCAACCTCTGCCAATGAATGAGCGATTGTCATCCGTCTTATTGAAGTCGCAATTTTGCGCAGCGCTGACTCAATGAATACAAAGCATCAAGATTAAGTGCTTCGCTCAATGAAAGGTCTCCGATGCGCGTCCTTCTGAGTTCATATAAAAAGGCGCCGCAACCCAGCTCCTGGCCGCATTGATCAACAAGAGTCCGGATATACGTTCCTTTCGAACAGACGACCCGGAAATGCACGAACGGCAGATCGAATTTGAGCAATTCGAATTCCGATACGCTGACCTCGCGGGGCGGGCGATCGAACGATTTTCCCTTCCGGGCATATTTGTATAACGGCTTGCCCGAATGTTTTACCGCCGAGTACATCGGCGGCATCTGCATCTGCAATCCGACGTGGGCACGAAACACCGAGCCTAAGGCGTCTTCGGTCACTGAAGAGTAATCCCGTACGTCCACTTGAGGGGTTTCGGAATCGAGGCTGGCGGTGGTGGCCCCCAGCTGCATGACACCTTCATATTCCTTTTCACGTCCCGAATAGAGGTCGATTTCTTTTGTCCTCTTCCCGGTGCAAAGGATCAACAGCCCGGTTGCTTTCGGGTCTAACGTTCCCGCATGTCCCACTTTTTTCACATGAAAAAGATCTCTCACCCGATGCACGACGTCGAAAGAGGTCCAATCGAGCGGTTTGTCGA
>CAYYHS010000113.1:0-7202 GCA_964471785.1 uncultured Chitinophagaceae bacterium | reverse complement strand
GGATTGAATGAGAATCCATGGAGTAAGCCCCCAATGTTTTCCGGTGCAAATTTACGCGCGCGGGAAACCGAAATCGCGGCTGATGCGGGAGGGAAGTGATGGCGTGCGTTTCGATTTCAGCCAAAGAGAAAGTGAAGGGATAAAAGGGCTGAAATCGGCGGCAAGGGCGAGGGAAGCCATCACGTGCGTTCGATTTCGGCGTCTTTTCTTTGGTTACTTTCTTTGGACGAGCAAAGAAAGTAACAAAAGCAAAGAAGAGTGATTTTCTGAGATTTATTTTGGACAAGTCTGTTGCGGATACTAAGTTCTCAAAACAGATTTCCGGCAACGAAAAAGGGAAGTCCGCCTAGGATGCCATAAGCGCTTTCTCCATTCGAAAAAGAAAGACTAGTGCGGTTTTTCCCGGGCACTCCAATGGAAGGGTCTAACCAGAGCTACCCCGAGGCAAAATATTCTTGAGATCTCTGCCCAGAGTTTGGGCAAGCTTTATCCAGACAATATTCCGCCGGTTTCCAAACGCTGATTTGTTGTTCCGTTTCGCCAAACGAGTACTGACCCGTGTTACTCAGTTTGACTTTTAGCCTCAAAACTTCCGAAGGCTCCTGCATGAGATTTGTTGTATACCATCACATCGTATTACTATTTTGAGGAAACCTGCCGAGGATCTTCTCATATGAATCGTCGCCGAATCCTCATAGAATCTGATGCGAAAAATGGCTATTATCCTTTGAGAAGTCTATCATGGTAACTTTCTTTCACCGGTCTGCAATCGTCCTCCTTCGATGAAAAAGTATACTCTTAAACAGTCGGAAGTATCTCCTCTTCGGCTGGTTGCTCCCCACAATCTCACAATTAACTACAAACAGGAACTCAACGAAGCTCAGTACGAGGCTGCGACTTCGATTGACGGTCCCTATCTGATTATCGCCGGGGCCGGAACAGGCAAGACCAGAACGATAGTGTACCGGGTCTCATACCTTATCGAGTGCGGTGTAAGTCCGGAAAGCATATTGCTCCTTACGTTCACACGCAAAGCGGCGAGAGAGATGCTAAGGCGTGCAGTGATCCTGCTTGATGGACGATGCGAAAATGTGGCAGGAGGAACATTCCATTCTTTCGCCAACAACATTCTCAGGAAATATGCGAATCTGCTGAGCTACGACCGGAATTTTACCATCCTGGATCAGGGGGATGCGCAGGATGTCATCAATCTGATCCGAACCCGTCTCAAATTCGATGCAAAAGGAAAACGATTTCCGAGAAAAGACACTCTGTACGACCTGCACAGCCGGTCTGTCAACACACTAACGCCGGTGGAGGATATTCTCGCAGCCGATTACCCCCACTACAGCGAATTGTTGCACGAGATCGAAAGAGTCCGCGCGGAATACACCGCGTATAAAGTGAGCAATAACTTGATGGACTATGACGACCTTCTCCTTAATCTCGCCAGACTCTTGCGCGAAAACGATTCTGTGAGGGCGATTCTCTCCACTCGCTTCAAATACGTCATGGTCGACGAGTATCAGGATACGAACAAAATCCAGGCTGAAATTGTGAGACTGCTGGCATTCAGCCATCAGAATGTCCTGGTGGTGGGGGATGATGCGCAATCGATCTACTCGTTCAGGGGATCGACCATCGAAAATATCCGCACTTTTCCCGAGCAATTCCCGGAGTGCAGAATCATCAAACTCGAGGAAAATTTCCGGAGCTCACAGCCCATTCTGAATCTGGCAAACGAAATCCTCAAGAGGGCGACTGAACAATGAAGGGGTTGTACTACAAAGAACTATTTTCGAAGAAAGAAGGCGGAATGCTTCCGCAGCTTGTGATTGCAGAAAATGAAAATATGCAATCGCGGTTTGTCGTGCAAAAAATTCTCGATCTGCGCGAAGAGGGAATTCCGCTGGAAGAAATGGCCGTCCTTTTCCGTTCCTCCTTTCTCTCGTTTGACCTCGAAATCGAGCTCACGAAAGCCAACATACCGTTCGTTAAATACGGAGGATTTAAGTTTATCGAAACGGCTCATGTCAAGGATATGATCGCCTATCTCCGCGTTCTGGAAAATCCGCGGGATATCGTTTCGTGGAACCGCATTCTTCTCCTGATCGAAGGCGTCGGACCTCGGACGGCGGAAAGGGTGACGGAGGATATCATGAGCCACAAGCTGAATATCAGCGGAAAAAGCTCCGAGGCTCTCGTTTCGGAAAAGTTTTGGCAGGAGTTCAACGATTATCCAGAGGGGATTCGAAAGCTGTTTGACAGGCTTCGTGGAGTCGCCACTTCAAGAATGACTCCTGCCGAGAAAGCGTTTCAGGTCCTCGAATATTATACGCCGATATTGAAGAGCCAGTACGACGATCATCCCAAAAGGATGAAAGACCTGGAAATGTTTCAGAACATCGCTGAGCGGTATACCGACACGGAATCTTTTCTGACCGACATGGCTCTGGAGCCTCCTACCGAAAGCGTCGTCGATATCGAATCACCCGGACAAGAGGAAGAGATGCTCGTCTTGTCGACCATCCACAGCGCCAAAGGGCTCGAGTGGAAGGCGGTTTTTCTTATTTACGCACTCGAAGGCCGCTTCCCGTCCCTCAGGGCGCTTACAAGCGAAAAAGAAACCGAAGAAGAATTGCGGCTGATGTATGTCGCTTGCACCCGGGCCAAGGACTACCTCTTTGTTACATATCCGATTAATATCTTTGACAGGGAAAGCGGGACGGTGCTCTCGAAACCGTCACGGTTCATCCAGGGTATCGATGAGCGACTGCTCGAGCCTTGGATTGTTGAATAACGAATCGATTTCCGGAGGGATGAACAATCAGGAAGGAAAGTTAAGGCCAAATGACGGCGGAATCATCTACAGAAAGATTTGAACTGGCGATAGAAGTTGTACCTGAGGATATCGATGAATTGGGGCACGTGAATAATGTCGTCTACTTGAGATGGGTGCAAGAGGCGGCGGTAGCGCACTGGTTAAGCGGTACGACATCAGAAGAGCAAAGTGAGATCGCCTGGGTGGTGATCCGTCACGAGATCGATTACAAGCGTCCGGCGCTTGCGGGCGACACCGTGATTGCCCGGACCTGGGTCGGAGCCGCTACCGACCTGGCATTCGAACGCCTTACTGAAATAGTGCGACGGAAGGACCAGTCGGTGCTCGCCCGTGCGCGCACTCTTTGGTGTCCGATAAACACAAAGAACGGAAGGCCGTTGCGGGTCTCATCCGAAATTCGCGCCCGCTTTTCTAACTCTCACACGGCCTGATGGGTTTAAAGGGCACTACTGTCACGATAGGGAAAGATGTTAGCGGTCAGGAATGTTTGATGAAGGTCCCGTCGCGAAGTTCGTTGTATGCCTTGCGCAATTGGGCTTCCGTATTCATCACGATCGGACCGTACCATGCGACAGGCTCTTCAATCGGCTTCCCCGATACCAACAAGAATCTGATTCCGGAATCTCCTGCCTGAACAGCAACTTCATCTCCGCTATCGAAGAGAACCAGTGAGCGGTTCTTTGCCTCTTCGATCTGTGAGTCGACGACGTCGCCGACTTTTTCAGTGAGCACCGGCCGCGGCTGTGAGGCGCCTCTAAAGTCACCAGAGCCGTCGAAGACATAAGCGAACGCATTCCGGTACGTCTCAACAGGCAGAACCTTGCGTTTGCCGGGGGGGACATACACGTCGAGGTATCGGGGATCAGCCGCTATTCCGTCCACGGGACCCCTCTTGCCCCAGAAGTCTCCGCAGATGACGCGCACCTTTGTTCCATCATTGTCCGTTATCTCGGGAATTTCGGCCGAAGGAACATCCTGGTAGCGCGGGTTTGTCATCTTCAGGGAAGAAGGGAGGTTCGCCCATAGTTGAAATCCGTGCATCCTTCCACGTTCATCTCCTTGCGGCATTTCCTGGTGGAGGATACCGCTTCCTGCGGTCATCCACTGGACATCGCCACCGCCCAGCGTTCCGCGATTTCCCATGCTGTCACCGTGTTCGACGCTCCCCGAAAGTACGTATGTGATCGTCTCGATGCCGCGATGGGGATGCCACGGAAAGCCGGCGAGGAAATCTTCCGGTTTTTCATTTCGAAAATCATCGAAGAGAAGAAATGGATCGAACTCTTTTGTGTTGCCGAAACCGAATGCCCGGCGGAGTTTAACGCCCGCGCCTTCTACGGTTGGCTGTGCCTGAACGATTTGTCTTATTGGACGGATTGACATTGATTTCTCCTTAACAATAGAAGTTGTATTGCAACAATAATAAATAACACGGGATGGAATGAGTCCGTTCCCAATGTCCAAAATGACCTAGCCGAGTTCTCGCCGGAAAGAAAATAGCAGGCAGGCTACAGTTTGACCAGAGGCATTTCACGCTCAGGAAAACGGACATCCATCCACTGATCGAGAAGAGAATGCTTGGATTCTCCCGAACGGATGCCTTCGGAACGTTGGAGTTTATCCCGGGATTACTGGCGGGAATGACAAATTGAGCCACTATCGAATAGTATCTGAATTACAAAACCTGTATACTGTGTTACGTCTTTGAATAAGCCTATTGAGCAAATAACTGTAGGCCTTAAACGCAGAGCGTTCGTCAGTTGTCTTATTAGGTGACTTGAAAGCTCCGAACGAGCAGAAATTTTTCACATCAGAGTTCTCTATGGATACTGGTCATGATATTATTGTAGCAGACAGCTTAGTAAAACGATACGGAGACGTCGTTGCGGTGGACGGTCTCTCGTTCCGAGTTCGCGAGGGTGAACTTTTTGCCTTTCTTGGCCCGAACGGAGCGGGGAAGACCACCACGATCAAAATGCTGATTACTCTCCTTGCTCCCTCAGGGGGGACGGGAATCGTGGGGGGCTTCGACATCGTCAAAGAGTCCGCAGCTGTTCGGCGAATTATTGGATATGTTCCACAAATGATTTCAGTCGACGGGACGCTTACTGCGTATGAGAATCTTATGCTCATGGCGCAACTCTACGATATCCCGCGTAAAGACCGAGAGGAGAGAGTTGCTCAGACATTGAAATTCTTAAATCTTGAAACGTTTTCTAGCTCTTTGGTGAAAACATTTTCAGGCGGCATGATACGGAAATTGGAAGTCGGACAGGCGATGATTCATCATCCGCGCGTACTATTTCTCGACGAACCCACGACCGGTCTAGATCCGATCGCGAAGCAAAATGTGTGGGAGCATCTTCAGCACCTCCGTGACGAATTCGGAACAACGATATTCTTCTCGACTCACAACATGGAAGAGGCCGCCGAGGTCTCTGAGCGAGTTGCAATCATGAACAAAGGCAAGATCGCTGCCATTGGCACGGTTGCGGAGTTGAAAGAACGAACGGCAGTAGAGAATGCATCGTTGGAAGACTCGTTTCTCTTCTTCACGGGAAACGCCTCACCAGAGAAGGGAAATTTTCAAGACATCCGCCGTGCAAGGCGAACGGAAAGCAGACTTGGTTAGCAAAAGGCACCTAATGATGAATTACATTTTGCAGGTCTTCAGAAAAACGTACGTCATGGCAGCGAGCGATACAAGGAAACTTCTCCACGACCCCACTGAGCTCATCACGCGAGCTGTGCAGCCGATTTTGTGGCTCGGAATCTTCGGCGAAGCGTTGAGCAAAGTCCGGGCAATTCCGACAAACGGCTACACCTACATGCAATTCATTACGCCGGGAATCTTGGCACAGTCTGTTACTTTCATTGCCATCTTTTATGGCATTGCTATTATTTGGGAGAGAGACATGGGACTTTTGCAGAAGATTCTTGTGACGCCAACTCCCCGTATAGCGCTCGTGTGGGGCAAGATGCTCTCGGCAGGAATTAGAGGCCTTTGTCAGGCCGTTATTGTTTTCTTGTTCGCCCTTATCCTTCAAGTTAGTCTGAACCTCAATCTCTGGTCACTCATTGGGGTTTTCGTAGTCACCCTTCTCGGAGCCGGATTTTTCACTGGCCTTTCAATGATCATAGCTTCGGTGGTCAAAACTCGCGAGCGCTTTATGGGCATCGGTCAGGTGATTACGCTCCCTCTTTTCTTTGCTTCCAATGCTATCTATCCGATCGAAATCATGCCCTCGTGGCTCCAAATAGTCGCAAGGATAAATCCGTTAAGTTACCTTGTCGAAGCTTTGCGGGGATTGGTCGTTACGGGAGATCTCTCACAGTTTCCCCTGGACCTCGGAGTGCTGTTTGGAGCGACATTTCTGATATCGGTGTTGAGTGCGTATATGTATCCTAAAGTGGTGATCTGAGCGTCTGGTCAGTCAGGGTCCGAATTCATCACGCCCAACGAATATTCCCTCCTCCATGAGGGACCGACAAAAAGTGCAAGCCCTTCTCCCTCTCCGATAGGATAGTCTCAAAACAACGTTTCCATGGATCAAGCCAAGAATTGAAAAACCATTGAAAGGAAAAAATATATGAATATATCAAGATTTGTAACGGGCTGGATGAACATGGCCCCGCGATTTCAAAGTCTCCTTAGAATCGTTTCCGCCATATTGTTCATGCTCGCCGGCACCATGAAACTCTTCGCCTTCCCGATCGGGATGCCGCCGAACGGCGGAACGGTTCAATTGATGAGCGAAGTGGGACTAGCCGGCGCCTTGGAGGTGTTCGGCGGGGCGTTGATTTTGGTTGGTCTCTTTACTCGACCTGTTGCCTTCCTCCTTGCGGGAGAAATGGCCGTTGCCTATTTTCAGGTACATTTCCCCATGGGATTCTGGCCGATCAAGAATGGCGGGACGGATGCGATTTTATACTGTTTTATCTGGTTGTATTTTTCCGCCGCTGGAGCGGGAGCGTGGAGTCTCGACGCAAGACGGAATAAGCTCTGACATAGATAATAACACGTCTCAAACCAAACGGTGGACCCGTATGAAAGAAGTTGTTACCCGGACGGAGTCGACTATCCCAACATGGTTTACAATCTCGAAGTCAAGAAACCCGAACGTCTGGCAGTGTCTCAGTTAGAACAAAAGCATGTCATGCCCACCCCGGCCAGAGCCCGGGGCAGGCTGCAGCGGGCATCCATTTTGAGATCGAAAAAGGAATGTTTGGATTCCCGCGGAGTTTATCCCGTGCTTTATGCGGGACGGGAATGACAAACTGAGACACTACCGCACGTCTTGTTATGAGCAAGGCGCTGAGGCAAGTCCGATTATTTTCGCGTCACGGCAACCTTTGAGGA
>CAYYHS010000112.1:0-7259 GCA_964471785.1 uncultured Chitinophagaceae bacterium | reverse complement strand
GTCGATCAGTCGATTTGCGGATTGGCTGAAATTGCGTTGAGTCCATCCGCATCGAGAACCAGGGTTTTCGTCGATGTCGCGACAACCCTTTCAATCACTTCTACCGTTTCAGAATTGCGTGAAAGACCCGGGCCTATTAAAAGCACATCAGCCCATTTCATCTTCTGGTCAATTAGTTTTGATGCTGTCAAAGCAAGACTGCCCTCGTTTGTCGAAGGTAATTCGAACGGCATCACCTCAAGCGTTCTTCTTGCAACAGCAGAAAACACCGCGGAAGGAATTCCAAGGACGACGGCCCCGGCCCCGGCTTTCAGCGCCGACATTGAAGACAATAATGCCGCTCCGGTGAGGCCTTTCGATCCCGCAAGTACAAATATTTTTCCGACGCTGTGTTTGTGTGCGCCGCGCGGACGTTTCGGCAGCGTGCGTGAGATGTCGCTCTCCTCGACCACGAAAATCTTTGAGGAGTCCTCGTCCGCCAGCGTCCCGGGTATATGGATATCCGCAACGGCTATTGAACCAGAAAGCTCGGGGCCCTGCTTCACGTAAAGTCCAACCTTGGGAAACGCCATCGTCACGGTGAGGCCGGCCTTTACGGCTGCTGTGCCCGACCTGCCGCTTTCTGCTTCAAGTCCGGAGGGGATATCGACAGCGACGACCGTCGATTCGATTTGAGTGTTGATCCACTCAATAATCTTTTTCTGTATTCCGCCCGCCTCACCGTGAAAGGAAGTGCCAAATATTGCATCGACGATAAAATCGTATCGTTGCGAGGCAAGTTTCCCCCCATCGAACGAAGGAACTATCTTCAATCGTTCGTTACCGATCGATCGAAGAATCTTAAAGTTCACTTTCGCATCGCCGCGAAGATCACTCTCGTCGCCGACAACAAGAAGTGTCACCCGTGCGCCACGATGCAGAGCATGACGAGCTGCAACAAAACCGTCTCCTCCGTTGTTTCCCTTCCCAGCCGCGATCAGCAGCGACGAACCCGCAAGTGATCCGTACCGAGATTCTATTTCTTCAACGACCGAACGTCCAGCCTGCTCCATGAGCAAAAGAGAGGGAATGGCGCACCGCCTCGTCGCGAGTTCGTCGATTTCCTTCATTCGCTGAACGCTGACAACAGGGATCATAAATTCTCCAAAAAAAGAAAACCGTCCATGAATCTCGTTGCAAGATTGGACGGCCTCACGTCGGACGGACAGACTCAAAACAACAGGCGCGTAATATCCAGCACCATAGAGGGGAGCACGCCCAGAACAATAATCCCGACGACGGAAATTACTAGAGAGGTCATCGCGAGCCGGGGGAGGTGGATTACCTGTGCGTCCACCGCATCCCGGAAATACATTAGCACAACAACCCGGAGATAATAGTATGCCGAAACGAGGCTCGTGACTACGCCGAGGATTGCAAGCCAGGTAAGTTTCGATTGGACGGCGCTCGTAAACAGATAGTATTTCCCTACGAATCCCGAAAAAGGCGGCATCCCCGTCAATGAGAACATGAAACATGCCATCATCGCAGCAAGGAGCGGCCTGCGTGTGCCCAACCCCGCATAGTCTTCATACGAAACATTCTCGCCTGACTCTTTTTCCAGGATTGCGATGACGCCAAACGCACCCAATGTCGTCAGCGCATATGACACCAGGTAAAAGAGAATCCCTTGCTGACCGAGAGATTGACCCGACGCAATGCCAATAAGCATATACCCTGCATGGGCAATGCTGGAATATGCCAGCATCCGTTTAAGGTTCGTCTGAGCAAGTCCGAGGATATTTCCCACAATCATCGAACTTGCGGCAAGCAGGGCAACGAGAAACGTAAGACGCTCTTCGTGCTGAAACATTGGAATCGCAAAAACAAGGATGAAGGCAGAGAATGCCGCGGCCTTCCCTCCGGTCGCCATCAAGCCGGAAACGGTCGTCGGCGATCCTTCATACACATCGGGGGCCCACATGTGGAATGGCACCGAGGCGACCTTAAATCCGAAGCCGACTAGCAGCAAACCAAAACCAACAAGGTACCATGTCTGCCCCATCGATCGCGGATATTGAATCGCGATACGCATAAGGTTCGTCGTTCCTGTCGTTCCGTAGATGAGCGCGATGCCGTAGAGCAGAAATCCCGTTGAGAAGGCGCCAAGTAGGAAATATTTCATCGACGCCTCGTTCGATGCATCCCTCGTCCTCCTGAACCCGGCAAGAATGTAAAAACAAACCGACATCAACTCCAGTCCGAGAAACAGCGTAATGAGATCGGCCGATGAACCCATGAGCATCATTCCCGCGACCGCGAAAAGGACGAGCGCATAGAATTCACCGAAATTCAGGTTTACTTTCTTGAGGTACGATTCGGATTGTAGAATCGTCAGCAAACCCACAGAGAGAAAGAGGAGATCGAAGAAACTGGCGTAGCCGCCAACAAGCACCATGTCGCTGAACGCGGTCGTGCTCAACGGCAGGGTCCATACCGCGAGGCAAATGCTGATCAGTATTCCGGAGAGGCTTAGGGCGATAATGACCGTCTCGCTCTTTGCCAGAGCTGCTTTAACGACCAGAACAATCAAAGCGGTGAAGGAGATCGCAATGATTGGAGAGATTCCGACCAGATCTGAATTCACAAAAACCATGTAACCGGCCTCAGAAAGATTCTATGAGCGAAAGAATAATGACCAGATGAGAACGAACGCCGCCCAGCGTTTGCGCCCCTCTCTCTATTTCGAACCCAGGAGAGTCGAATGTCCTTCCCCCGTCTTTGCCTGTTCAAGCATTTTCACAATTTGCTTCGTCGATGCTGCCGATGAATTCAGGAATGTGGAAGGATAGACGCCAATCCAAACGATGAAAATGATGATCGGAACAAGCACTGCAAGCTCTCGTTTCGAAAGGTCGAGCAGTGACTGGTTGGAAGGATTTGACAGTTTTCCAAAAACGACGCGTTGTAACATCCAGAGCATATAGACGGCTGAAAGAATAACCCCGGTTGCTGCGAACACTGTGTAGAGATGCGAGCCGAGGAATTGAGATTTGAAAGAACCAAGCAAGATCAAGAACTCTCCGACGAATCCGTTCAACCCCGGGAGCCCGATCGAAGACAATGTGACGATCATGAAAAAGGTCGAAAACACCGGGAGCTGCTTTGCTAAACCGCCGAACTGAGAGATCTCGCGTGTATGTCTTCTGTCGTAGATCATCCCTACGATCAAGAAGAGCGCCCCGGTCGACAATCCATGATTGATCATCTGAATCATGCTCCCCTGAATCCCCTCTTCTGTCATCGAAAAGATCCCGAGCACGACAAAACCGAGATGGCTCACAGAGGAATACGCTACAAGCTTCTTGATGTCCGTTTGGACCATCGCGACAAGGGCTCCGTAGATAATGCCGACAACTGCCAGCGTGGAGAGAAGCGGCGTGAACTCGAACGAAGCGAAGGGAAAAAGCGGAAGGCTGAACCTCAACAAGCCGTACGTCCCCATCTTCAGCAGAACTCCTGCAAGGATAACACTTCCGGCCGTCGGCGCCTGGACGTGTGCATCGGGCAGCCAGGTGTGGAACGGAAATAACGGAATCTTGATTGCGAAAGAGAGAGTAAACGCAAGGAACATCCAGACCTGAAGATTGTGCGGAGCCGTCGGCGCGAGCTGATACAACGTTTGCAGGTTTGTCGTGAAATGCCCGCCTGGAGTTGTCGAAGCGTAATATCCGAGCGAAAGAATGGCGATGAGCATAAGGAGGCTCCCCGCCATTGTGTAGAGAAAGAATTTTACTGCGGCATAAATTTTCTCCTGCCCGCCCCAAATGCCGATGATGAAGTACATCGGGATGAGCATTGCCTCCCAGAAGACGTAGAAGAGGAAAAGGTCCACCGCAAGGAAAACGCCCAGCATGCCGACTTCCAAGAACAGGATGAAAATCACGTATTCTTTTAGCCGAATCGAAACTGACTCCCACGAGGCAAGCAGAGCGATCGGTGTAAGAAATGTTGTAAGGACCACCAGAAGCAGTGAAAGACCGTCTACACCGACCTCATAACTTATATCCAACCCCTGAATCCACACCGCGTGCTTGACGAACTGAAGCTGCGCACTGGAGGGATCAAAACGGAGATAGACCGCCAAAGAGAGGAAAAACGTGAGAAGTGCAGCGGCAATCCCAACGGATTTGATCCACACTGCGTTCTCCTTCTTCACGAAGAAAAGAGCCGCAACTCCGAGCAACGGCGAAAAAAGCAGGTATGTTAGAATGTTGGCCACACGAATACAAGTAAGAGATTAGAAGACCAAAGAACTGAACCGCTATCGCTGAACCATTATGAAAGGACAAGCATCGATCGAAATTTCATTATCGGATGATCAGCCAACCAAGAATGAACAAGATACCGGCAACAAAGACGAGGGCATACGTTTGGACCACCCCTGTTTGCACACGCCGGAAAAATTGGCTTGCATATTCCGTTGCCTTCGCTCCAAAATTGATAAGACCGTCGATTACGGTTACATCCATTCCCTTCCATAATAGCTTCTGCGATCCTTTCACGGTAGGACTGATCACGATCGCATCGTAGAACTCATCGACGAAATATTTGTTCAGGAGAAGCCTGTAAATGCGCGGGAATCGCACAGACGCACGTTCGGCAATTTCTTTCTTTTGAAGGTAAATCCTCCTAGCAAAGTAGATGCCCGTTGCCGCAATTGCGACCGAGGCAATCATCAGGACATACTCCATCGACGAAACGTCGTGGAATGGGAGCAGCATTTTCGAATTGGCTCGCTCGAACACCGGCTCGAGAAAATGTTCAAATCGATTTCCACCGCCGAGGCTCTCAGGGATTCCAACAAACCCGCCGACCACGGACAACGCCGCCAGAATCACCAACGGAATCGTCATCGACTTCGGGGCTTCATGAGGGTGCACATGATGCTCATCGAACCGAGGAGCTCCCTCAAATGTCAGTACCACCAGCCGGAACATATAAAACGCGGTCAAACCGGCTCCTAGAGCACCAATGACCCACAAGATGGGCGATCCATCGGAAAATGCTTTCCAAAGAATCTCGTCCTTGCTGAAGAAACCTGCGAGCGGAGGAATACCGGATATTGCGATTGCGCCGATGAGAAAAGTCTTGTACGTCGTCGGCAAATATTGTTTCAGTCCTCCCATCTTCTGAATGTCCTGCTCGTCATGCATCGCATGAATAACTGCGCCGGATCCAAGAAAAAGAAGTGCCTTGAAAAACGCATGTGTCATGACATGGAATATCCCGGAAGCAAACGCACCGACACCCAAACCAAGAAACATGTAGCCAAGCTGGCTGATCGTTGAGTAGGCGAGTACTTTCTTGATATCGTTTTGCACAAGCCCGATCGTTGCCGCGAAGAGAGCGGTCAACGCACCGACGATTGCGACAACCTCCATCGACACCGGCGAGAGAGCGAATAAAATCGAACTCCGCGCGACCATGTAGACGCCCGCCGTGACCATCGTTGCTGCATGGATAAGGGCACTCACCGGAGTCGGACCGGCCATTGCATCCGGCAGCCATACAAAGAGAGGAATCTGCGCAGACTTCCCTGTCGCACCCAGGAAGAGGAGAAGCGTAATCCATGTGATTGTCGTATCCCCTCGAGTGAAGACGGACGCGGCAGAGAAGACGGAGTCAAAATTCAGCGAGCCGAATGTCGAAACGATAAGAAACATGGCAAGAAGAAACCCGAAGTCACCAATCCTGTTGACAATAAACGCTTTCTTCGCCGCGTCTCCGGTCGTCCCCTTTTCGAAATCCTTTTCGTACCAAAAACCGATCAGCAAATACGAACAAAGGCCGACGCCTTCCCATCCAACAAACATCACCAGGAAGTTGTCTGCCAGTACAAGAATGAGCATCGCCACCATGAAGAGATTCAGGTATGCAAAAAACCTCCAGAATCCCCTGTCGCCATGCATGTAGCCGATCGAATAGATGTGGATGAGACTCCCAACGCCGGTGACTATCAACGTCATGAGGATGGAGAGCTGGTCGACCTGGAACGAGACATCAGCAGAGAAAGAGCCGGCGCCGATCCAGGAGAATTGTCTCACGATATGCCGCCGGCCTTCGACCGGGAGTGAGAGCATCTCCATGAAAATCGAGGCGGCAAGAAGAAAGGAGAAGATAACAGCGGATGAAGAGATCGTTCCGATCAGCGCCTCCGACTTCAGGCGTGAACCGAACACTCCTACAAGCAGAAACCCGGCGAGGGGAAATAGAATGATGAGCCCGACGTACGAATACATTGTCACCATTTCAGAATGTTGATTTCATCGATGTTCACGCTGCGCTTGTTCCGGAACAGCGCAATAATAATCGCCAAGCCGATCGCGGCCTCTGCAGCGGCGACGGTCATAACGAAAAACACCAGCATATGGCCTGTGGGATCGCCAAGGAAAGAAGAAAATGCGATGAGCGTCAGGTTCACCGAATTGAGCATCAATTCGATACACATGAACACAATAATGGCATTTCTTCGGATGAGCACTCCCAGAACGCCCACGCAGAACATGAAGGCTGAGAGAAGAAGATAGTGGTTCAGTGGTATCATTCTATCAGTTTTTTCTTTGCAAGAATCACAACTCCGACGATCGCCGCCAGAAGGAGGAGCGATGTCACTTCAAACGGAAAGAGAAATTTCGTAAAGAGCACTTTACCTACATATTCAACCGTCCCCATTTCGGCCGCCGATGGAGATTGCTGCGCGGAGGCAGACGGCGACCGGAAGCCGAAGAGATACAGCAATTCGACAACGAGGGCGATGCTAAAACCAATCCCAAAGTACGTTCGCACGCCGAGGTGTTCCCGGAGATGTTTGTCATCGCCAAGGTTCAGGAGCATGATGACGAAAAGGAAGAGAACCATAATTGCGCCTGCATAGACCAGAACCTGGACCATGGCAATGAACTGGGCGCTGAGAGTAAGATAGAGTCCCCCAAGGCAGAAGAAATTCAAAATAAGATAGAGAGCGCTATTCACCGGATTGCGCTGAAAAATCATCATCACTGCGGAAAATACTGCTACAGCGGCGAGGGAAAAGAAAACAACCTGCTCAAAAGTCATAGGTACTGAAGAACCATGATTGTGAGGTCAATAAGCGTGTAAATATACAAACTGTCGGGAAGAGAATCAATGAAAGGGGCCACCGGAAGTGTCTTAATTTGCCCACGAAGTCATGGTGAGCCCCGCTTGCAGCGGGATAGACTCTGTCGAACCATGACAAA
>CAYYHS010000111.1:0-7272 GCA_964471785.1 uncultured Chitinophagaceae bacterium | reverse complement strand
TGAGAAGATAGACGACAAAGACGCCACGGCGCAGAAGGTTACAGGAAAAATTGAAGCTGCTTTCCTCGCAAAAGGCTACCGGCTTGTCGACAAGTCGCAGTTCGAATCCGTACGAGCCCGGGACCTCGCCCTCGGAGACCTTAACCCGATGAAAGCGAAAGAACTCGGGAGACGGTTCGGGGCCGAACTGATTATTGCCGGAGGTGCGCAGGCGGTGTTTGGTGAAGAGAGAGAAACGTACGGTATCAAGACGGTGGAATACACTGCTGATGGCGAGGTGAAGGTGATTATCACGGATACCGGTGACATTCTCGCGGTGGCGAGCGCTACCGCGAAAAAGGCATCCCAGGGCAAATCGCAGGCCGCTTCGAAAGCCCTCGACGAGTTGGGTGGAATGCTGGCAGATGACCTGGTCGCGAAAGTCGAGAAGAACCTGAAGGAGGCGAAGGAGAAACCGGTCGCCATTCAACTCGCGTTTCTCGGAGTGAACGACGCATCGTTAATGAAGATCGAGCAGGATCTTCCGGGCAAGATTCCGATGATCCAGAAATTAAAGCTCCGCTACATGGAAGGCGACGCGGCCGTCATGGATGCGTGGATCCGCGGATCGATTGACGATCTTCGGAAGCAATTCTCTTCGATGGCGGAGTACAAAGTCGAATCGTTCACCGGCAACCGTATTGACGTCAACACCAAGGTAACCGGGACGAAAGCAAAAGTGAGTTATGCGGTTCCGAGCGCGCTGGAAATCTCGGAATTCAAAGTCGAGAACATCTTCCCGTCTGCCTACAACTATTACGCGTATCATCCGATCGGACAAATTACCATCGAAAACACGGGGAAGACCGACATTAGCAATATCAAAGCAAGTTTCTTTGTCCCGAACTACATGCAGCTGCCTTCGGAACAGGTGATTCCGCTTCTCAAAGCCTCTTCCAAGCAAACCTTCCCGGTTTCCGTGACGCTCGATGCGAAGCAAATGCTGGCGATCAATGAAAATACCGTTGCGCAGATCAAGGCAGAGTTGACGTACACGCTCGGAGGAGAACAGAAATCGAGAAGCCTCGTGAAACCGGTCACCGTTTACAGTCGAACGTCGATCACCTGGTCGCGGCCGAATTCCGTGGGGGCTTTTATCACATCGAACGACGAGGCCGTCAAGAACTTCTCGCGGTACGTTCTCGGTTCGGTAAAATACGATCAAACACTCCTCGAAGGAGCTCCTAAGAATCTCCTCAACGCAATGGCTGTGTGGGAAGCTATCCGAGCGTTTTCCATCAACTACGTCAGCGCGCCGTGGCGGGTTGCTGACGCGGATTTGCTTGACGATATTCAGTATCCCCGCGAAACACTCGCCAATCACACCGCAAACTGCAGCGGCAGCTCCGTCTTGTTGGCGGCCTGTTTGGAGAATATCGGTATTCGCACAGCCCTTGTGGGAACCTCGGATCATGTCTTCATCATTTTTGACACGGGCGTCAACAAGAAGAACGCTTCGAGGATCAGCCTGAACGAGAAGGATTATGTCGTCCGGAACAACACGGTCTGGATCCCTCTGGAAACTACGATCATCAACCATCCGTTTGCAGAAGCGTGGAGGCTGGCTGCCGACGGTTATTATAGAATCGCCGACGCTCAGGGGAGGCTTGATATTATCGATGTCCGCGAAGCGTGGGAGCAATTTCCGCCGGCGAATCTCGGGGTGAACGCGAAGGCGTCCGAGGCGCCATCTGCTGAAAAAGTAAGCGCCCTCATGAACGCAGATCTGAAAAGCGTTGCCCGGATATCGGGTGAGATGCTGGATCAGAAAGTCGCAAACCTTAGACAGCTCGGTGATGAAAAATCCCTCAACGTTGCAGCCATGTATCTTGCAAACAGCGGCCGCTACAGCGAAGCGATCTCCGCGCTCAAGAACAACTCCGGTGCTTCGACAAAGAATAATCTCGGCAACATTTATCTGCTGGAGGGCGATTCGGCGAACGCCTATAAATCATATACGGCGGCTCTCGAAGCCGACAAGAAAGACGGCGGCATCGATCTCAACATGGGATTGCTGCAATACCTCGGCGGCGATCATCAGGCAACGGTGAACTCTTTTGCGACAGCGGTCTCAAAATTCCCGTCTCAGGAAGAAGCGTATGCCGAACTCGGCATCGACCATATCGTCTCTGAAATGACAAAGACGCGCGCGGCGGAAAAAGGAGCCACGATTGACCGGACCGAACTCCAGAGTCTTCTCTTTGCGGCGCTTCAGGATATCGCCGCGAAAAAGAATTCCCGGCCCAGTACGGCGAGAATCCGGCGGGGTGAAAACAGGTTCGTTTTTGGGGGACGCCGAGGGATTGATCCGACACAACTTTCGGACTTGAAGGATTTCTTATACTGGAAGTCGTGACGTAAATTCAAAATTCAACGTGCAAAGGGCAAAGTTACAGTTTGAATTTCAAAGTGGGATGTACGCTTGCAGTGTGACGGAAAACGCCTACACGAACGTAAAATTGATTTGCCACTTTGAACTCTTCACTGTAACTTTGCTTTTTGCACTTTTAACTTTTAACTGAAAACAGTCTCTTCACCATCAAAGGCCTCTCCCTATGAACAAGCAATTGATGAAGATCGTGGTGGGAGTTTTTATTGCAGCCGGCTCGGTCGCATTTTCGTTATTCCTGTTCCGAACGAATTGGGTGGAAAATATTCTGGGTTCTAATTTTTTTCCTGCACTTGAACGAAAGTCGTACGATGCGCTCATTCGCGCGCGCGGAGAACGGCCGCACACGTCGAACGTCGTCATAGTCAAGATCGACGAGAACACCTTGAAGGAGCTCGATTATCCGGTGCCCCGCGACAAGTTCGGGTCTCTGCTCTACATCATCTCGGCAAGCGGCGCCAAAGCCATCGGCGTTGACTATACGTTCCCCACGATGAAACAGGACAGTGCCTCGCAATTCCAGAACGCCCTCTTTTTGCGGTTCGCGGCGCTCTCGAAGAATGTCTTCCATGCTGTCGGGCCCTTTGTGCCAAGCGAGGAGTTCGGCGAACTTAAACCAGAGGATGTCGACAGAGAGGCGTACGCTGCTCTTCATCCGTTCTCAATACCGGAAAAAGGAGGACGGCTCGCTTTTCCTCGCGCGACATACATCGACGAAAAACCATTTGATTCTCTTGCTTCGTTGGCGTCCGGCGTCGGCCACATTCTTCTCTCCCCGGATTCCGTGGACGGTATCATCCGGAAGATGCCGTTTTTCGTTGACTATGCTGGGGACTACTACGCGGCGTTTGGAGCGGCACTCGCGTTTCACGCCCTCAACATCAATCTGGATTCGATTACCGTAACCCCAACGGACGACGGAATGGTTGTCCATGCGGGAGTGCGCGAAATCCCTCTGACCGCTCGCGGCGAGATCGAGATTGATTATGCCGGCAAGAATAACATCTACAAAGACATTTCGTTCTACGATGTGCTCGACGCATTTACCCGCGGCGACACGCAGACACTTTCTATCTTCAAAGATGCCGTTGTCATCATCGGCCCGACCGCCCGATCAATCGCAGATATCGGAGCGACTCCGGTCTCGGAGAAGTCACCCAATTGCTACGCCCACGCGAATGTGTACGACCAGATCGTGTCCGGTCAATACATCAATCGGCCGTCGGTCGCAACGCAACTCGTGCTGCTTATCATAGTGACGTTAGCGGTGACAATGGGCTCGATGCTTCTGAGACTCCGCTGGAGTTTTCCTGTCGCAGTGGCGCTCCTTGTACTGTATCTTATGTTTGCTTATGCTGCGTTTGCAAACACCGGCACGATGTACAGTCTCACCGAACCGATCTTTGCAATCTTCTTCAGCTATGCAGGAGCGATGAGTTATGTTTCTGCCACCGAGGGGAAGCAAAAGGCAATCATCAAAGGAATGTTCCAGAAGTATATCGACGCGTCCGTCGTGGAGCGGCTCATAGAGAATCCATCCCTACTGAAACTTGGCGGCGAAGAGCGCGAAATCACGACACTTTTCGCCGATATTGAGGGGTTCACACGAATGGCGGAATCGCTGGGCCCCCAAAATACCGTCGGTCTTCTTAATACCTACCTGAGCGAGATGACGAGTATCATCATTGAAGAAGGGGGCACGCTGGACAAGTACATCGGCGACGCCATCATGGCATTTTGGGGGGCGCCGCTCGATGACCCGCAGCATCCCGTGCATGCCTGCGCTGCAGCGCTACGGATGCAAAAAAGGCTTGAGGGGCTTCACACGAAATGGATTCGGTTCGGCAGACCGGTGGTCAATCAGCGCATCGGAGTCAACAGCGGCAAAGCCGTGGTCGGAAACATGGGTGCCGAAGCCAAATTCAACTACACGGCTGTCGGCGACGCTGTGAACCTCGCGTCAAGGCTGGAGGGAGTCAACAAGGAATACGGCACACGCCTCCTTATGAGCGAGTTTACGTACCGGCGAGTATCGGATGCAGTCCTTTCTCGCGAGATGGATCTCGTTGTTGTCGTCGGCAAAACGGAGCCGGTTCGTATTTACGAACTTATTGCGATGGCGGACGAGGTGCAGAACGACGCCACAAAGAAGTTTCTCGATTATTACCATGCCGGTCTCGAAGCGTATAAAAAACGTGCATGGAAAAGTGCCGTTGAACAATTCCAGCAGGGGCTTTTAATCCGGCGCGATGATATCGTGTCTAATATTTACATCCAGCGATCGATGATGTTTATCGATTCACCGCCGCCGGAGAACTGGAACGGGGTCTTCGTGATGACAAAGAAATAGAGTTGCCACTCTGCCGACGGGCGGTCAAAGCTGAGAAGGCGGTTCTCGTCCGAGCTTGCCGGCGGGTGCGCAAAGATATCTGCCCAATCCATCCGCGGTACGTCCAGAGGCGGACAAGGCCGGCAGTATGAACCTCTTGAAAGGCGTCTTCATAGAATGCCCGTATTGCGGGGAAACGATTGAAGTATTGATCGATTGTTCCATTCCTAGCCAGGAGTATATTGAGGACTGCGAAGTGTGCTGCAGGCCGATAATGTTAACCGTTACATCGGCAGACAACGAAATGGTGCAGGTGGAGGCCCGCCAGGAAGACGAATGAGCTTTAGCCCGATTTGCTATTCCCCATTCAGTAAGTTACTATAGGTAACAGAAATGTATTCGCATTTGATCTCTCTATTCGGAGGAGCATAAAAATGAAAGTCACGATTGGGGCACTACTTGCATTCGTCATGTGTGCTGTTGCAACGGCTGCGGCACAGGATCAGACGGCAACACAGAAACACCTGATGAAAGAAGATTCTGCCGCTTTTAACGCCCTCGTAATGTATCCGGATACGATTCGCCTCGATATTTTCGAGGCGTCTGAGTATCCTTCAGCCATCGTCAGCATTGCGAGCCTTCAGAAGAATTCCAGCGAAGAATTCGTGGAGGTCATCAGCAGTTACTCCAAGAACGAGCAGGAAGATTTCTGGAACCTAAGCCGCTATCCGGGACTTATTTCCCGGCTCGCTCAGGAAGGCAACCAGTCCGTTGAGAAAATCATCGCAATCCTGAAAGACTATCCTGCGGAGATTCGCCAGACGGGTATGGAATACGGCACAAATCATTACGATGTGCTTTGCAAGATGGACGCAATCCAGACAAAGACAGACTCTTCGTTTGACGAGATACTTGCGGATTATCCGTCTGAGACTCAAGAAGCGTTGAAAGAGCTCGTCCAGTTTCCGGAGATCATTAACCTGCTGAACGATCATCTTGGACTCACGGTCCGCGTGGGCGATCGTTACAGACGCAATCCCCAGGGTGTGATCCATAAAGCCGATTCGCTTAATTTAGCCGAGACCCGGCAGAATGCCATCGATGCAGCGGCCTGGAAGGAAACCATCCAAAATGATCCGGAGGCACAGGACGACCTCAACAAGGCCGGAGAGGATTATGCTACAGAAAACGGCTACACTCAGGACGATGTCAGCGCCGCGCCGGATCCGGCCTATGTCGATAACTACGCCTGCAATCCATACCCGTACTGGTTCGGTTATCCTACCTGGTATCCTTACGATTATTGGTATCCCTACCCATTTTGGTTTGACTGCGGGTTTTACCATGACAGGCATGGAAGAATCGTGATCATCGGATCACCATCACGCTACTTTACCACGTGGTATTTTTATCGTCCCGAACATGTGCATCGCTATCCCCACCTCTGTGACAGGTACGTAGATCACTATTACGGCCGGGGGAGAAATCCCGGAGGCAACAGCAGAATCGTCCATAGCTGGGTGCATCAGCGGAAGGATTATTTGCCAAAGGACTTCACAACAAACAGGACAAGGCGGACAGAGGTCATTAAGCAAGTGGCATTATTGGATATCGATGCGCAGAATAAACTCGGAGGCAAGCCTTTGACTCCGCTTGCGCGCGATGATTCCTATAGAGGGAATGAAACAAAATACCCCGCTCTTGTCAACAACCCCAGGCCCAAACCTCTCGCAACTCAGGATGATGGGGGTGATGCTATTACGCAACCGGAAAAACAGCCGCCGGTAAAAATAGCAAGACCTATGCCGATTCTTGGTACTGACCCTTCGCAAATCATTGCGCGGCCCGTCAAACGTGTGGATGCCGACGCGGCAACGACGACGACACCACCCGCTCCGAAGCCGATCCGAACCGTAGATGCATCCGATCCGAATTCAGGAGCAGCGACACAGCCCGCTCCGAAGCCGAACCGATCCGTAGATGCATCCGATCCGAATTCAGGCGCAACGACACCGCCCGCCGCACGGCCTCATATCTCGCCTCAGCCGTTGAGACAGCAATCAATGCAGATAGACCAGCCCGTGCAGGAGCATGTTGTCGCTCCGAGGCCGGCACCGACATACAATTTTAACACGATACACAAAGCCCAGGAGTATCAGAGAAATATTTGGGAACAGACGCAACCGACGGCGCGTCCGCAGCCGGCGCCGCGCCCCCAAATGGCGCAGCCTGCACCGCGCCCTCAGGCGCCGCAAGCGTCTCGGCCAGCTCCGGCTCAGCCGAACCGGACAAGAGATAAGTAAATCTTTTTTGCGGCAGACTCAGCAACTTCGTCTGCGACAAAAATTTTGGGAGAAGTTGTTGATTGTACCGGTCGCGTTCCTGAGCGATGTTTTCAAAAAGTGCTGAGGGTCTTTGTTCGATGTGACGACGCACACGGCTGCTCCTTTGTCGATTGACATTAGTCCCGATTTGACATAAACTATTGCACAGGCCCCGTTCGCCGAACAGGGGT
>CAYYHS010000110.1:0-7279 GCA_964471785.1 uncultured Chitinophagaceae bacterium | reverse complement strand
CCTCGCTGACGAAAACCTGCTTGCCGGTTATTCCAAACCTTTTTGGCTGAAGAAATTAGACGGCGATAATTTCTATCAATATGTCTGCGCTTTCCGCCGGGGCAATGACATGTGGGATGCCGTACGCCATGTTTTGGATTCCGTCAATAAATCGCAAGAGAACAAAATCGATTCATATACGGAGACAGATCGCATTTATCTTCGCCCCGACACGAACACACAATTCCTGATGCAATCCGGCAAAACGATGTTCAAGGGGATGGAGTTCTCCCAAGTGTACAGGCTGCAAATCGATATCGAGACCTATTCGAAGAGCTATCGCTTCAGCAATGCGGATAGGCCCGAGGACCGGATTATCCTGATCTCCCTTGCCGACAACCGGGGCTGGGAAAAGGTCCTTGGGGGGAGGCAAACGACGGAACCCGATCTTTTGAAACAATGTGTTGCCATTATTCAAGAAAAAGATCCTGATGTGCTCGAGGGACACAATATTTTTAATTTTGACCTCCCCTATTTGCTCAAGCGGTGCGAGCTGCATCGGATTGACTTTGCGGTCGGGAGAGACAAGTCTTCGCCGCGCGGTTTTCGTTCCCGGACTTCGTTTGCTGAAAACGAAGTGGAATACACCAGTTATGAGATCCCCGGCCGGCATGTCATCGATACATGGCTGTTGGTGCAATCGTACGACATGATAAAGCGTTCGATGGAAAACTACACATTGAAGTACGCCGCTAAATACTTCGGGCTCGCTTCACCCGATCGAACATATATTCCCGGGGAGAAGATCTCATGGTATTGGGATAATGAACCCGAGACGTTAAAGGAATATGCCCTGGACGATGTCCGGGAGACGAGAGCTCTCAGCGATCGACTCTCGATGAGCACTTTTTACCTCACTCAAATGCTACCGTTTAATTATGGCACCGTCGCAAAGCTCGGCTCTGCATCAAAGATAGAGGCATTGCTCCTGCGTGAGTACCTGCGGCAGCGTCATTCCATCCCAAAACCGGAAGCGGGGGCACAAACTACCGGAGGATATGCAGACATCTACTTCACCGGAGTCCTGGGCCCAATCGTCCATGCAGACGTTGAATCGCTGTACCCATCCATCATGATCTCGAAAAAGATTCATCCACAGACGGATTCACTGAACATATTCGGCGTTGCGCTTGAACATCTCACGAAACTCCGGTTGCAGACGAAGAAGCTGATGAAAAATTCGCCGGAAGGGGCCGAACGTTCCAAGCTGGACGCCATGCAGTCCTCCTTCAAGATACTCGTGAACTCATTCTACGGCTATCTTGGCTATGCACGCGCATTGTTCAACGATTATGCCCAAGCCGATGTTGTCACAACAACAGGCCAGGATCTCTTGCGGCAGATGATTCATGATATCGACTTACATAATGGGAAGGTCATTGAAGTCGACACGGACGGGCTCTATTTCGTTCCCCCCGACAATGTTGAAGGCGAGACTGCCGAGATGAACTATGTCGAGCGTCTCTCTAACTCTCTTCCGGAGGGAATTAACCTGGGCTTTGACGGCAGGTATAAGAAAATCCTGAGTTACAAGAAGAAGAACTACGCCCTGCTCGGCTACGACGAGAAAATAACCATTAAGGGCTCGTCGTTAATTTCGCGGAGCATGGAAGGGTTCGGCCGGCATTACATACAACAGTGTTTGGAGTGCATTCTCAATGACAGTGTCAGCGACCTCCATAGGCTGTATCTCGAAGTAGGACGCTCGATCCGTGAACACCTCATCGAGGTGAAGGATTTTTCGCGGACAGAGACACTCAAAGACTCCCTCGAGGCGTACCAGCGTGAGGTGGAAGCTGGACAACGCAACAGAGCTGCAAGCTACGAACTAGCTCTTCATTCATCACGATCATACAGAACCGGCGACAAAATATCTTTCTACTTCACGGGCAATTCAGCAAACATCAGGGGGTTTGAAAATGCAAAAGAGTCGTTCGAATGGGATCCGAATTTTCCGGACGAAAATGTAGAGTACTACGAAAAGCGGCTGGAAGAATTCTCGGCGAAGTTTGAGGTTTTTTTCTCGGAAAAGGATTTCAGATCAATCTTCTCATCGGAAGACCTTTTCGGATTTGATCCCGCAAAGATTTCGGTGATTACCCGAAAAGTACCTGCGGAACTGCAACCGGATAAAGAGTGGCTTAATCCAAAGCCATCGATCCGGCTCGACACGTGATCATCGTAGGTGGGCCTGAAAATACGAATTGAGATAGTTGACAATTTCCATCGTGGAGGCGCCGGGTGTGAACAGTTCACCCACCCCCATTTTCTCGAGATTCTCAATATCGTTCTGGGGAATAATCCCTCCACCAAAAAGCAACACTCCCTCCATTCCCTTCTCTTTCATCAGCGTGAGTATTTTGGGGAAGATAGTCATGTGTGCCCCGCTGAGCGAACTGATCCCGATTGCGTCTACATCTTCTTGCAGCGCGGCTTCCACGATCGTTTCGGGAGACTTCCTAAGGCCGGTGTAGATCACTTCCATCCCGGCATCGCGAAGAGCAGCCGCAATGACTTTTGCACCTCGATCATGACCGTCGAGCCCGGCCTTCGCGATCAGGACACGAATTTTTTGTTCCATGAATTTCCTCTCAGAATGTCACTGTAGCTCGGTAAGGAATACATTGAACATAGTGTAGAACTTAGAAAGCGGAAATCCAACGACGGTGTAAAAGCAGCCGTTGATCCTCTCTACGAATACGGCTCCATAGTCGTCCTGAATACCGTACGCTCCCGCCTTATCCATCGGCGAACCTGATTTCACGTACAGATCGATCTCCCGTTCAGTGAGCGATCGAAAGGTAACTTCGGTTCTTTCCAAATCAACGCGCGACTTTCCCGTTTCGACATCAACAAGGGCAAGGCCTGTGTAGACAGCGTGTGTTTTGCCGCTGAGAAGTCGCAGCATCCTCACCGCATCGGCTTCCGAAGTCGGCTTCCCAAGCACGGTGCCGTTAAGGACAACAATGGTATCGGCGCCGATGACAATACCCGAACCCATCCCCTCCGCGACCCTTTTCGCCTTCTCAAGCGAGAGCATCCGCACGATCTCGTCCGGCGAGGTCCCTTCCGGGACAGTCTCATCAACACCGCTTTCCTGCACGGTGAATGAGATTCCGATTTGCCGAAGCAGATGAATCCGGCGCGGAGAACGCGAAGCAAGAACTATCGGTCTATCGGTTGCGACCATAATTTCAAAAAAAAAGCGATACATGTACCATCGATGTATCGCTTAGACAGGATAAATAAAATTTTTAGCGGAACATTGCCTTCAGGCTTCCCCATGTTCGCTTCACACCGGAGACGTTGTGCGATACTGTCACCACCTTTGAATACGCTATTCCGTCCGCGGCAACAATTTTGATCCGGTATTGATACACAGAGACAACCGTCTTGAATGCCGTCTGATCAACAAACTCATAGAACGATCCGCTCCCTCTTGGAGCGACAGTCCCGATATATACAAAAGCCGATTCGCCATTCCCTTCCCGCTCGACGTCAAATTCTTTCATGAGGCTTTCGTCCGTTGTGCCCCATTGTATCGTAACATCGTTCCCATCGCTCCGGGCCTGGAGGGATCCGTCTCTTATCGTTGCGCTTGCATAGGCAAGAGCAAAACATGACACTATTAAGAACAGCGAGTATGCTATGGTCCTCAACGAGAGTTCCCTTAACTTTTCCGAATTATACTGATGGTTTTCATTAATGTCAATAGAGAATGTGCGGAAGGCGGGACTTGAACCCGCACGCCTTGTGGGCGCCACCCCCTCAAGATGGTGTGTCTGCCAGTTCCACCACTTCCGCAAGGACTTAGTCTTAACCCCAATATCTTGCTCAATATACAAAACTCAGAAGGAGAAGGCAAGACATTAGTCGCGGATTGACGGTTGTCACGAGAGAACCGTGCCGGCGGGTAAAACCCCCGAGACTTTCACAAAATACTCGAGCGCGCGGAGTGTGGCTTTGTTTGGTCCGTATTCCTTTCTGAATGGGTAGAGAAAGGTCGATGCCTTCGATGAAAAGGATTCAGTGTCGGTGTCTGCGATGAGAATCGAATCGGGAGTTAAAGCATCGAAAAGATGCCTTTCCTCGAGTTCCCGTAGTCCTTCGTTCGAGACAACAACGACGGCGTCGGGAACATCAATTCCCGTATACAGAATTTCCCCCGATGAGAGTATGACTTCTGCGATAGAGAAGCCCGATCCCTGGGTTACCGGGTTGTCGCTTTTCTGGGTGCAATAAAGTCCGGCAGAAATCGCGGCCTCACACAGCGCGCGTGCCGCAGATTGAACTCTTTCGCCGGCACTCCCAGCTACGACAATGCCGACTTGCCTGGAAAGGGAGTGCGAAGCCGAGGGAGAGACAATGTGTTTGTCAAGATTTGGAGCCTTCCTCGGATATTTGTCTTCGTAACGATCGCTGAATTCCGACCTCGTCCCTGGTTCGGTCAATACTCCGAGCGATTGATTGTTTGCCTCCAGAATCTTGCTGAGAGATTTTCCCGTCAATGCATTTCTATCGAGGGCGTGTTCAGTGCATAACTCCACCACTTCGACGAGTGCAAAACCTGGATGATTTATTGCGGAAGCTATCATCTGACCCAAAGATTTTTCGGTCGTTAAGAGCCGCGCCACAAACTCGGCGCCGCAATCCAGCATGATCCGGCAGATATCGAGCGGCGGGACGATATTACCCCTCGGCGTCGTCTGCGTGATAAATTCGTACGGCGAAAAAGCCGAATTTTGGCCTCCCGTCATCCCAAAGAGAAAATTATTGCAGAGAACAACAGTAAGGTTTACGTTCATCAGAGCAGCGTTGACAAGGTGCTGCAACCCTATCATCGCACCTCCATCGCCGAGAAGGACAATGGTCTTTAGTTGTTTATCACCCAATATTGAATCGGCAACTTCTATTCCTGTCGCGAATGCGGATGACCGCCCGTGAGTTGTGTGAACGGTGTGGATGGAACCGAACAAAGAATCGGCGAGGCCCACGCAGCCGATGTCGGTTACGAGGCATATCGAGGAGGGATTCAACTGCAATTCGACAAGGGCCTGGTTCAATACCCGGATAGCAAGCGAATGCCCGCAGCCTTTACAGAAAGGCATCGTGCAAGGCTCAACAAGGTATGTTGCGGTCTTAAGCAATAGCCGCCTCAATTTCCTTCGGCGTTATCATCGATCCTATTTTGTTGACACCGATGACAACTTTATCTTTCAACAAGTGTTCAATTCTACTCCGGTATTGTCCGCCAAAATTTTCTTCTGCGACGACAACCCGCGAGATCCCTGTCAGCGCCTCTTTTATTTTTTCCTCCGGCACGGGAAAGAGACTTTGAATTGTGAGAACAGAAGCCTTCCGCCCCCTTTTCCTGCTATTCCTGACGGCTTCTCGCGCGGCGCGGGAGGTAATCCCGTAACTGATCACTAGAGCATTTGCATCCTTTTGACCGTCATAATTCACAAACGCGAGTTCATGCTTATGGGAAATGATTTTTTCTTCGAGATGGTGCAATACCTCAATTGTTTCTGAGTCATTTTTCTTCAAGACGCCATTCTTATTATGAGCAGATCCGGTGGCAGTGACTTTCAAATTGCCGCCGACAGCGATGAAGCCCGGAACATTACCACGATCAGCAAAGTCATACATTTTCACTGCTCCAGAGCCCAGATTTTCTAGACGGTCGGGGCACGGAATCCTTTTTAAGTTGGCGAAATCGACCGACTCGCTCGTCATGCCGACCTCCTTATCGCTCAAGACGATAACCGGAGTTCGAAGCTTCTCGGACCATGCGAACGCCTGGATGGTCAGCTCATAACACTCCGCGGCGGTGCTAGGGCACAGGATCGGAATAGTGTAACCTCCGCTTGTGGAAAACTCCGCCAGCAGGATGTCTCCTTGTGCACCCTGCGTCGCACCTCCGGTGCTTGGACCTAGACGTTGAACGAGAGCGATAACAACCGGCGTCTCGGTCATCAGAGCATATTGTACGGTCTCTATCATGAGAGCCCAGCCAGGTCCGGAAGTCGCAGTCATCGACTTAAAGCCTCTCATTGATGCGCCGACACAGTATGCCAGCGCGGAGATCTCATCGGGAGCGCTGATGGCCACGTCACCCCTGCTTTGGAGCAAATCGATCATCATCTTATAAATGCCCGAGGCCGGCGTGATCGGATATCCGGCAAAAAAACGGCAACCCGCCTCCACTGCGCCGTAGGCGATCATTTGATTGCCGCTGCACAACCTTATCTTCGACTCAATGGTGGAGTTCATGAGTTCTCATTTCGGAGATCACCGATTCCTCCTGATACTCGGCATTCATGATCGCAGACGGCCTTTGTGGCTTAACTGACAAAACTGGAACCGGCGAGAGCCGCATTACTTTTTCGGCAACACTTCCCATCATGAGATGGTTTAATCCCGTTCGGCCATGGGTTGCCATAACTATAAGATTGATTTCTTCTTGATTGGTGTATTCAATAATTTCTTTGCAAGGGTGGCCGAACCTGACTCTGCAAATAAGCTTGGCATGTTGAGGAAGCCAACGCGCGACAAACTTCTCCAGCCGACCATCGAGAATGCCTCCTTTCAATCCACCCTTCCCAATCCCAACCTCATTGTTAAGATCGAGAGACGGAGATATCATCTCTTTCGCGACATGAAGGACATGAAGATGAGCGTTATACATGATGGCAAATGTAGCCGCATGTTCGAAAGCGGCGGCAGAGCAATCGGAGAGATCCGTTGGGACTAGTATATTGCGAACGACGAAGATGGCACACCTCCTCAATTGATTTAAGACGATTAGACGATAAGGGCGCAAGGCTCGTGCCAGTCTCTGGCGTAAGACAATGCACAAACATGAGATTTGGCGGCTTAAACAGGGAAAACAGTCTGGCCAGACATCAGACACTTCCGACTTTCCACCTCCCTTCTCAAAACTGGAAAAAGGGATTTCGATAGTTTTCACTCCTGGGAATACACGAACGAAGTAAAAAACGACCAAGGTGGGAGCTCTTGTCCTACTCTGCTTGGTGCAATATCAATAGTGCCATGGTGCACGCCGCGAATTACTGAAACGGATTTCATCGTTCTTTTGAATCAGCTTTTAATTTACATGATTCATAAGAGGAAGACCTCTCAGAAACAAGTCATTAAGGCATCTCTCGCCAAATAGTGAAATCGGGCAGTGTCTCAGTTTGAACAAAAGCATGTCATGCCCACCCCGGGCCAGAGCCCG
>CAYYHS010000109.1:0-7344 GCA_964471785.1 uncultured Chitinophagaceae bacterium | reverse complement strand
AATATTTTTGGGAAACGGCACTAGAATGATCAATCGACAAACCTTGCCGCATCCTTGAGTTGTCTATTTCGCGCAATCCGCCAGTATGACTTCCATTTCTTTGCGTTTGTCTGCCACAACGCCTTGGATCTGGTGGTGTAGCAGGTATTCCAGCAACCAGAACAGCGCTCGAAATCTTCCACCCGCCGTGCCCATGCATCCGAGGCAAAGAGTTCATCGGGGCTTTGCTGCAATAAGTTGCCGCATACATCACCGATACAGACTTTCACCCCGCCGTCCGGATTGATGAAAAACTTGCTTCCGAGGGCCGGTGAATCGAGATACGGACAATATTTCTTAAAATTTCCCGTAAGGTAGTCCGGGAAGCCATCAATCAGCCAATCGGGAGTGAAGACGATGGGAGATTTTTTCACAACCTCGAGGACTTTCCGCAATTCGGGTGTGTCGGTAAGTTTCATCCGATCGTCTTCTCTCTGGTTCGTCGCCTGCCATCGATAAATATCGACATCGGTCCACCAGCCGAATCGTTCCAGAGTACTGAGGATCTCCGGCACCTGATGGAGGTTCAGCTTGCTGATCACGACGTTGACGCCGACCTGAATCGGGTTTCTTCTTAATCTGTTCTCCTGTCGCACCAGCTCCATGCTTCGCAAGACCGTCTGCGAGACATTTTTAGCTCCGCGGATGATGTCGACTTCGGCGCCGAACCCATCGAAGGAAATTCCGATCGAGATGCCGGTCTCAAACACTGCGTCGAGGGTTTTCGCGACGATCCTTTCCGAGCCGTAGAGCGTGGTAAGCAGATGCACGCGTGCAAAGTTTTTGCTCACAGCG
Source organism: uncultured Chitinophagaceae bacterium (assembly GCA_964471785.1). GTDB lineage: Bacteria > Bacteroidota > Ignavibacteria > UBA10030 > UBA8401 > JAGVPT01. Next base: position 6,510 of record CAYYHS010000109.1, on the reverse strand, counting down.
TAGCGGATGCAATCGGCAAGCTGAGGATGCAGCATTGGATCTCCTCCGGAAAGCGTGAGCACCTGTGTTCCATACCGTTCGAGGCGATCGACCAAAGTCTTGTAGTCCTCGAACGACATCACCGAGTGATCAGAGGCATTGGAGGGAATTGAACACTGAAGACAATTCTGGACGCATTTTTGGGTCAACAGTATGTTTGTCGTAAGAATTGCCGGGCGTCGTTTGATGACGCTGGCTATGTTGCTGCCGGCGCGACGCATGATGTGGATTGATTTCATAAAACGATCATCTTAGATTGATGTAATTTTCGTACGCAACGCCGATCGACTTCTACACCACAACTTCACCGCCCTACGCCTCCACGCATTCTGGAATCACAATTTTCTCACACCGACACCTGGAAAATCCATCAAGGTCACTTTGCCGTCGAGAACTTTCATTCCGCTAAACGGATCGTTGTTGATCAGGAGTGCGCCGTCGAGGTCGGCCCAGTCCGCCATCGGAGCGAGATTCGAGGCGGCCGAAATTGCACAGGATGTTTCTGTCATGCATCCGATCATCACTTTCAGTCCGAGCGAACGTGCCAGAAAAAGCATCTTGTGTGCCTCCCTCATCCCGGTCGATTTCATCAGCTTGATGTTGATTCCTGAATACGCCCCTTGCGCCTTCTTCACATCTTCCAGCCGCTGAATGGCTTCGTCGCCCATAATCGGAAGAGGACTGCGTTCTGTCAGCCACGCATGTTCTTCGAACCACGTTTTCGGCATCGGCTGTTCGACGAATACCACCCCCTTTTCTTTGAGCCAGTGTACCATTTCAAGAGCGAACGCCTTATCCGTCCACCCTTGATTCACGTCGACACAGAGTGGCTTATCGGTGACGGAACGGATCGTCTCGATCATCTCCTTGTCAGTATCTCGACCCAGCTTTACTTTAAGGATCCGAAATTCCGCCGCTTCCTTCACCTTTTGCCGCACAACATCCGGTTTATCGATTCCGATCGTAAACGAAGTGTAGGGTGTCTTCTCTTTTGAGAATCCCCAGATGTTATACCAGGGTTGCTTCATGATTTTTCCAACGAGGTCATGAAGCGCAATATCGACCGACGCTTTGGCCGCAGGGTTCTCGGGTGCAAGTCGGTCCACATCGTGGAGTATCGTTTCGAGCTCAAACGGGTTTTCGTACTTCGAAAGGTCCACGCGGGAAAGGAATGCCGCCGCACTCTCGTGCGATTCACCAAGGTACGGCGGCATTGAAGCCTCGCCGTATCCGGCAACGTCGCCATACTCAATTTGCGTCAGCATCACAGGCGTCGTTGTGCGGGAGCTGTTCGCGAGTGTAAAAACGTGCTTGAGTTCCAGCGTGTAAGGCTTGAAGGTGAGCTTCAATTTTCCGGACATCGTTGAGTCGAGGTAGGTCTTGGCGAGCGCCTCCGGAGTACGACCCGCGAGCAACGAGGTTCCCGCCGCCAGTGCCGAGGTCTTCACAAAATCTCTTCGAGTCTGATGCACTGAGATATTCCCGCTCCGCCACGTGAAAAAAATGCTTCCGCAAATCTAGAAGACTGCGCCTCAGCGCCGCAACGCCTCACTGATCGGCCGCAATGCTCGTCTCGTCAAACCCGTTCGTCGACGAAATCTCTCTCCTCGGCCCGAACGACGAGAACAGGGCACGGCGCCTTCCGTACGATTTTCTCTGCCGTACTGCCGAAGAGAATATGCTCCACGCCGGTATGTCCGTGAGTCGCAACGATGATCAGTTCGATCGCTTCGTCCTTCGCAAACGAGACAACCTCCACAAAAGGCAAGCCTACTTTCACCGACGCTTCCGACGGGACAACGCCCTTGATCTCATTTTTGATCAGCTCCTGCAGTTCCTCTTCGCCTTTGACACGCAATTCGTTTTCAACGTTCGGCATACCGATCTGACCGAAGCTGAAATCGGCAGGATAGACTGTTGGCTCTACGACGTACAGCAGGTAGATCTTCGCGTTGAATTGTCGCGCGAACGGAACGGCATACTGGAGAGCCTTCTTTGAATACTCGGAAAAATCGATCGGAACGAGAATCTTGCGGAGTGAGATGGGGGATGACAAATCCATAGTCTTGGTGACGCGGACGGTAAACTGTTTCTTGGGAATTACTTTTTTCTTCGACCGTCCTGGCCTCTTCCTCTGCACCTTTTTCTTCTTCATGACAGCCTCCGGATCGTTATGACGGTTTCACTTCATCGAGCTCAGCACGAAGCTTAGAGAGCTCCTGGTTCGTATTGCGAAGACGCTCACCAATCATCTCGGCAACTTTGAGGACGATCTTCAGACCGGTCCCGGGAATTTTTTCCATAATCTCGAAAAGATCCGGGCGGAAAAATCCAACAAGGTTGGCGTCCGTGAGCACGATTACCGAGGCCGATCGTGGAGATTCATCAAGCAGTGACAGCTCGCCGAAAAAATCTCCGTCCTTCAGCACCGCCAGTTCTTTTCTCGTCCCGTCGGCGGTAAGCAGGAACACAGAGACCTCTCCCTGCTCAATAACATACATCCCGAGTCCCGGGTCATTCTGGAAAAAAACATATTCTCCCGAGACGTACTGACGTCGGTGGACAATCCCGGCAACGAGGCGAAGTTCTTTAGGCTTCAGATTCTCGAAGACCGGAATCTTTGCCAGCATTTCTTCTACCGAAGTGGGTTTTCGTTTGATGCGAAAGACATTTTTCCACTCCAGACTTTCAGATTTGTTAATAATTTTTCGGAAGCGATTAGTGGCCACGATAAGCCTTTCCTTATTCCGAGCGGGCGACGAGGGTCTATTTAGTGGTACGCAATTGTACTCTTTCGGAAGATTAGAATCAACACCCCCACGGGAGTGACGCCATGACCCCTGGGATTCAAGCATTTTTCGGAAACTCACCGCTTGGTCATGGCATCATTAAGCCGGCGGATAAGTCATGGCATAACTGCGCCGAGCAGCTTATTTCACGAAACTAAGCCAGCCATGCGGATCTTTTCCATCCTGCACAACTTTCATGAACCGTTTTTGAAGTTCTCGCGTGACGGGACCCGGCTTTCCATCCCCGACGGTCATACGGTCAATTGTTCTGATCGGGGTAATCTCCGCAGCCGTTCCCGTAAAGAAGACCTCATCCGCAATGTAGAGGAGTTCTCGCGGGATGTGTGATTCTGTAACCGTAATGCCCGCATCTTTGGCAAGGGCCATCACCGACGCACGGGTTATGCCGGGAAGGAGTGCATCAATAAGAGGGGGCGTGACGATCGAGCCGTCGCGTACAACGAAGATATTTTCGCCGCTGCCTTCGCTGATCTGGCCGTGAGTATCGAGCGCGATACCTTCGGCATAGCCGTCGGCAAGAGCTTCCAGCTTGATGAGCTGCGAGTTCATGTAATTCGCTCCAGTTTTGGCCATCGTCGGGAGGGTGTTTGGAGCCGGCCTCGCCCACGACGCCACGCGCACATCGATACCTTTTTCAAGCGCGTCTGAGCCGAGATATTTTCCCCATTCCCAAACGATAATACTCACGTCGATCGGACATCCGACAGGGCTTACCCCGACATCGCCATAGCCGCGGTACACGACAGGACGAATATAGCAGGCCTTCAGCTTGTTCGCCTTTATCGTTTCCTTGATCGCCGCTTCGATTTCGCTTTTGGTGTATGGAATTTGGGCGCGATAGATTTTTGCAGAGTCAAACAAACGCTGTATGTGTTTATCCAGCCGGAAGATCGCGGATCCTTTCTTTGTATTATAACATCGGATTCCCTCGAACCAGCTGCTGCCGTAGTGGACGACGTGTGAGAGGACGTGAATCTTCGCGTCATCCCAATAAACAAGCTTCCCGTTCATCCATATTTTTTCAACTTTATTTACTGGCATTGTCGTGTTCCCGTTTTGTGAAAAAATCAATTACGTCGTGGGACAAGCATTCTTGGTAATTAATTAGAACTTGTAGGAGAGCTATGAACGCCGGTCCTCACTGTCCTTCAAATCGGCATTTCATAAATGCGGTACGTTTTATACCGTTCTCCGCTCATCATTTCCGCTGCACGGTTCATCATGACATTGTCCTCCAGCACCCAGCTCGCCTCGCCATATTTGTATCCGAGTTTTTTGGCACGGGCCGCTGTTTCATAAAAGAGGACACCCGCCGCTCCCGTCTTTTGCTGCTCGGGGATAACGCCAAGCACGATGATCCGGACGAGGTCGATCTTCTTCTTCTTTGTGTAGAGATGATAGAGGCCGGTCAAAATGCCGCCGCTCTTATTGTATTTCAGCGCGACATTGATGTCCGGGAGCGAGAGGGCGAAACCAATCGGCTTCCCTTTCGCCTCCGCCATGATAATCAGTTCCGGAACTACGACCGGCTTCAAGTCTGCGGCGAGGGCATCGAACTCAGCGTCCGTCATCGGTACGGCGCCCCAGTTCTTCGACCACGCCTTATTATAAATCGTCTTGATCCGGTCGACTTCCCCTTTAAAGTCTTTCATGTTGATGGAGCGGAATGTCAACCCCTCGCGTTGTTTCACGATTTCGTTGAACCGCACGAACCGTTCAGAGTAGACTGTGTCTTGCGACAGCAAGTAGGCGTAAAGGTCCTTCAGTTTCTTGAGACCGTACTTCTCGAATTGGGCGGCGTAGTATCGTGGATTGTATGTCATCAAGACAACCGGGCTCCGGTCGAACCCTTCCACAAGTAAACCATACTCGTCGTTGACCGAAGGGTTTGCGGGACCGCGCATCGCAGTAACTCCCTTCGACTGCAAATATTTCTTCGCCGCGTCGAACAACGCATTTGCGACACTTTGATCGTCAATCGCTTCGTAGAATCCGAAGAACCCGATATTCTCCGAGTGCTCCTTGTTATGATTATGGTTGACAATCGCACCGATCCGGCCGACCACCGTACCGTTCCTCTCGGCAAGAAACAGCTCCATGTCCGAGTGGGTGTAAAACGGATTTTTCTTTTTGTCGATCAACTTTTGGCGATCCATCATCAGCGGCGGAACCCAAAGGGGATCGTTCGCGTAGATTTCCCACAGGAATCTTATAAACTTCGTTTAATAACTCTTGGTGCGGACGGGTCGAACTGTGAGACTCTCCATACGCGTTCTCCTGGAGGAATAAAAAGCCACGCATCGGCTCGGGCCGGCGTGGCTTCATTGAAAGTCTAAGAAAGTTACTCTTAATTGATCACGCCGAGCTTTTTTCCGATAACGCCGAAAATTTCCAGAATCTTGTTGAGATGCTTATCCTCATGTGTCGCCATGTAGCTGGTCCGCAGCATCTCCATTCCAGGGGGGACTCCGGGCCTGACGAAGGCGTTGACGAATACGCCGGCGTCATAGAGTTCCCGCCAGAAAATAAGCGTCTTCTCGGTATCGCCGATGATGACAGGGACAATGGCCGAGTCGTGTCCGTCGATGATCCTGAATCCCATCGAGCGGAATCCGTTTCGCATCTTCATAGCGTTTGCCTTCAGCCGCACGATCCTCTCAGGTTCGGCCTCCAGAATGCCCAATGCTGCGAGCGCCGCAGCCACGGATGCCGGCGTCGGGCTGGCGCTGAAAATGAGCGCGGGTGCAAAATGTTTCAGGTAGTTAATTACTGACCGCTTGCCGCAGACAAAGCCGCCGAGGGAAGCAAACGTTTTGCTGAAGGTCCCCATCGTAAGGTCGACTTCCGATTCCAGGTTGAAATGGCTCGCCGTGCCCCTTCCTCCTTTTCCGATGACGCCGGTAGCATGGGCGTCGTCGATCAGGATCCGTGCATTGTGTTTTTTCGCGGCCGCAACCAGCGCCGGCAGGTCGACAATTTCGCCTGAAGTACTGAAGACCCCATCCGAGACAATTAACTTTCCGGTGTCGTGCGGAAGTTTAGAAAGGACAGTCTCAAGATGCTTCATGTCGTTGTGCTTGTACCGCACCATCTCGGCAGTCATCCCAAGGGCGATCAAGTTTCCGGCAACGATGCAGGCGTGATTGTCCTTGTCCGAAACAACATAGTCCCCACGCTGAACAAGCACCGGGATAATTCCTTGAGCGGTCTGAAAGCCTGTGCTGAAGAGGAGGCAATCTTCGCTGCCAAGGAACTTCGCGAGGCGCCCTTCAAGTTCGATATGGAGATCGAGTGTCCCGGTCAGGTAGCGAGAGCCCGAACAACCCGTTCCGTACTTCGTAATGGCTTTGATAGCCGCTTCTTTGACCTTGGGATGGGCAGTGAGACCGAGGTAGTTATTGGAGCCGGCCATAATAACTTGCCGCCCTTCCATTTGAACAACCGGACCTTCATTCGCCTGGATAGGTCGAAAATAAGGATAGACCCCTTTTTGCTTGACTTCATCTGCGAGGGTAAAGCTTGCACATTTATCAAATAAATCCAAGATATCTCCTTGTGAAAGAGTAAATCACCCAACACCAGCGTGGCTGAACGTATCACCAGCACCACCCTTAATAAGTTACGTTGATTATTAAAAGTGATTTCAATATACTCTATCGTC
>CAYYHS010000108.1:0-7368 GCA_964471785.1 uncultured Chitinophagaceae bacterium | reverse complement strand
TCGGCATGCAGCAGACGGCGGTGAATCCGCCGTGCGCAGCCGACAGGGTACCTGTTTCGATCGTTTCCTTGTGCTCAAAACCGGGCTCGCGCAGGTGCACATGAATGTCGACGAATCCCGGAGAAACGATTTTTCCTCTTAGATCCACGATTTCGCAGCCAGACGGTGCGGGAACTGAGGCACGCATCGACTCGATGGTGCCATCCACAATCAAGATATCTCTGCCATCGTCTGTTTTTGTGGAGGGGTCGATAAAACGACCTCCTCGAAGTAAGATTTGTTTTGACATGAGGTTTTAGGAAAGTTTACGCTCTCGATTGAAAGGCTAGTTCACTGCACCAAGGAGATACAACACGGACATCCTCACCGCCACTCCGTTAAGCACCTGGTCGAGGATCACGGAATGCGGGCCATCCGCGACATCGGCAGAGAGTTCCACATCACGATTGATCGGTCCGGGATGCATAATCGTAATAGGATGATCGATCCGGTCAAGCCGCTCTTTCGTCACTCCAAAAAAACGGTGATATTCTCTGAGCGACGGAAACAAGCCGCCCGATTGTCGCTCCATCTGGATGCGTAAAACGTTCAACGCATCGACATTGGGAAGCACATCATCGATGCGATGATACACTGTTACTCCGAGCCTCTCAATCTCTTTTGGGATGAGCGTTGCCGGTCCGCAAACTGATATCTTGGCGCCCATTGTTTTTAAACCGTAGATATTGGACCGCGCCACGCGGCTGTGAGTGATGTCGCCGACAATACATACTCGTAGTCCCTCGAGGGATCCGAATTTCTCCTTGAGCGTGTACATATCCAGAAGCGCTTGTGTCGGGTGCTCGTGACAGCCGTCCCCGGCATTAAGAATTGCCGCTTCGACCACGCGTGTGAGAAACTGCGGTGTGCCTGCCGCCGCATGACGGATGACCACCATATCAATCTTCATCGCTTCGATGTTCCGAGCAGTGTCTTTCAGCGTTTCGCCCTTGCTGACGCTTGAACCGGAAGCCGAAAAATTAACTACATCGGCAGACAACCGCCGTTCAGCCAGCTCGAAGGAAATTCTTGTTCGCGTTGAGTTCTCAAAGAAGAGATTAACGATCGTTTTCCCCTGCAATGTCGGCACTTTTTTGATCGGCCTTCCCAAGATTTCTTTGAACGATACCGCCGCATCGAGGATCGTTTCAATATCTTGTTTCGGCATTCCGTCAAGCCCGAGAAGATGTCGCGATGAGAGGCCCATGAACTACCCTTTTTCGTTTTGGGAGTTGGTTGAAAAGAGGAGGACTGCATCTTCGCCGTCGACTTCGGTCATCTGCACTTTAATTTCTTCCGACAACGAGGTGGGGACATTCTTCCCCACAAAATCCGCCTTAATCGGCAGTTCCCGATGTCCACGGTCGATGAGTACAGCAAGTTGAATAGAGGCCGGCCTTCCGATATCCATCAAGGCATTGAGGGCAGCCCGCACGGTCCGGCCCGTGAAAAGAACGTCGTCGACCAACACAATGTCTTTCCCGGCAATGTCGTAAAGGATATCAGTCGTGTTCAGCCGGGGCTGTTCTAACTTGCCGCGCAGGTCGTCCCGGTATAGAGTGATGTCAAGCGTCCCCATCGGGACGGAGATTTTTTCCATTTGGAGAATAGCTGCGGCAATACGCCGGGCGAGATACTCGCCCCGCGTCCTGATGCCGACCATACCGATCGAGTTTGCTCCTCGATTTCGTTCAACAATTTCGTGAGAGAGACGGCTGACCGTCCGGGTGAAGTTTTGAGCGTCAAGAATAGGTTTTGGGTCATTCATTATGTGAAAGCCCTTCAATGAAGTACAAAGAAAAACCTCTATTCCAGGAGGAATAGAGGTTCGATGATCTTCTGAATCTGGAGCTATGTTCTAATGTCATCATTTCCTTTCCTATCTCACAGGATAGAATTAAAGGATCAAATTTCTGCTAAAAGAATACGAAGTATTTGTGTGAAAAGCAAATCTACCTGGACGATGGGCAGCGGTTCGCTTTGAGAGTGACGAAGCCCTCACTTTCGTCTTGCTGAAGTGCCGAAGCCCCCCTTGCGAAAAGTCAGCATCTATGCAGCGGCCTTAGATTCCGGCTGGAGTTTACACCGCACAAGCGGGGCCGGTACGAGGTGAACAAATGAAACGAAAACGCTATTCGGTGTACCTTTTCCTATTGCGTCTTTAGCTGATTCATCCAGTTATCGTCGTGGAGTTCATCACGATGAGTTGAATGCAGCAACACGTAATCGGAGAATCCGGACCTGTCCCCGAAAACGAAGATCACTCCTCCTTGAATCGCGTTATAGGTCCAGATTTCGTACGGCTTTGTGTCTGACTCATCGGCGTGACGCTCAACTTCGTCCGGAGGACCATAGACGATAAAAACACGCCCCCGATCCGTTTTCCAACCCTCGCGGAAGGAATTCTTGAAATGTTCATTTGAATAGTCGACCCTTTTTAAATATTCCGTCTTCATCGGATTGTCAGGGGTTGACGGGTTGTCATCTCTTCTATTCCAGAATTCGAAGAGCAATTTTCGTTTAGCATCCAACCCGGTAACACTCTTGAATCGCACATTCTCCTCTTTCGTCGCCAGGTAGCGCACTTCGGCAATCTGCAGATCCAGCTCCGGCTCCGTCATGGTGGCATATTCACTTGCGAGCACCGAGCCTTGCGTTCCGGTGGTCAATGAATCGATCGGCAGCGATGGGTTATAGACAAAGAATTTTTTCGAATTGGTGTACGATGTATTGTCGACAGAATCGGTTACTGTAAATTTAAACGTGTAGGAACCGGTTCGCAGGGTAGTAACCTTGAGAGTTCCCACTTCGACATTCGACTCATTCACCCGGCTTTTCGTCCTGTCTCGCGTCAACACCTCCGTTCCGACCGAGTTCGCCACCGAAACCCGTGTATAATAATAGGGGGATGCATTCTTCAGAAGATTATACACCTCGAGATAATAGAAGATCACTGGTTCGCCCAATCCGAAGATCCTCGTAGGATTGGGTTTTGCCTCATACGTATTCTTAATAAATCGGCTCACTGAGTCCTTCCCTACCGAAGTAATCGAACTGCACAGCTCGATATCGCTCACGGCGATCTGATTGCGATCGACCGCCTTGAGGTCAAGCGCCACCGAGAAGCTATCGCGCTGCGCCGGGAAGGTGCGGCTGGCTCCTACAAGGTACATTCGATAAATGTCTGGTTTCAGCATGAACCCCTGTAAATCTACATACAATCGTGAGGTGCTCAACAAAGTGGAATCATCTGTAGTGAAAGGGATCCTCCACCTATTGTGACCAACAATCGAATCGTTCGCCGATCGTTTGAACGATATATCCATGATGACTTCGCTCCCCCATTCATTGCCCGAACGAACAAACGTCAACTTAGAGACGTCGAATGAATAGTACACCTCCACATAGATCGAGGCTGAATCACCGCGGAACCGCGCTATATCCGCGCCGATATGGAACCGGTTTTGTGCCTGGGCCGCATGTGGAACCATGAGCAGGAAACAGGTGGCGACAACGATTAGGAACGTGTAATTTCTATCATTCATCTGACAGCCTTTCGAATGCTTGAGGAATATAAAGAAGGAAGGGGTCTTATTCAATCAAAACCTAGGATTTTCGTAATCCACCTAAAGCGATCCGGTCTGGTTTCTTTCGCATGCCCTTGATCGATATTGACGTTGAACGATCCGAGCAGAGAAAACGATAATATCGGCAGGCGAAACTCAATCGCGGAGATGAAAAAAGGATGTAGTATTATTGCTCACTGATGGAGCGGTGACTTCATGTTTATTTCTCTTCAGGCGTCGACGTCCTTTACCCAAAGGACCAGAATTCCGCCGAGAATCATCGATGCGCCCCCCAGAACCAGTGCATAGATCGCTTCATTACCGAGTAGCGCCTTCATGACGAACCCGAGGATTCCCGCGGCAGTGATCTGGGGGATGACAATGAAGAAATTAAATATCCCCATGTAGACTCCCATTCTTGCCGGCGGAAGAGAGCCGGCAAGTATCGCATAAGGCATCGAGAGAATACTTGCCCACGCGAGACCAATTCCCACCATCGGAAGTAAAAGCATGAGGGGGTTATGAATGATCAAAAAGGAAATAAGGCTCGCTCCTCCGCAAAAAAGGCTCGCCATGTGAACGGTCTTTCTGCTCGTCTTCCTCGCGATCACCGGCAACAAGAATGCCGCTAGCGCCGCAAATCCGTTGTATGCCGCGAAGAGCACCCCGACCCAATCCGCTCCCTTATTGAAGAGCGAAGTCGTGGGATCAGTCGTGCCATAAATATGGCTGGTTACCGCCGATGTTGTGTAAATCCACATCGCGAAGAGAGCAAACCATGAAAAGAATTGTACTACGGCAAGCTGGATCATGGTCCTCGGCATTTCCCTCATGCTCAGGAATATTCCGTTGACCAGCTCCAGCCACCCGTGATGTTCTCTTTTATTACGGTTAAAGTCTTCGAGATTCTCGGGAGGATATTCCTTTGTACGAAAAACCGTCCAGCTGACTGCGGAAATAAATGCGACGGCGCCGGCATAGAACGAGTAGAGAACCGAACTCGGGATTTCTCCTTTTGGAGCGATGTTGCTGACGCCGAACCAGTTCGTGAAAATATACGGCAAAGCCGAAGCGACCACAGCGCCAGTTCCTATGAAGAAACTCTGTACTGCAAATCCTGTGGTCCGTTGACCGGAGGGAAGCAGGTCGGCCACGAGCGCGCGGAAAGGCTCCATTGAAATGTTTATCGAGGCATCGAGAATCCACAACATTCCCGCGGCAACCCATAATGCCGGGGAATTGGGCATCACGATCAACGCCGCCGTTGCCAGTATGGCCCCGGTTAGAAAATACGGCCTCCTCCTTCCCAGCCGGTTCCACGTGCGATCACTCAAATAACCTATGATCGGTTGAACAAGAAGGCCCGTAGTCGGTGCGGCAATCCAGAGAATCGGAATGTCGGACAGCTTCGCTCCCAACGTTTCAAAAATTCTGCTGACGTTTGCATTCTGCAACGCGAATCCGAACTGGATACCAAGAAATCCAAAACTCATGTTCCAGACTTGCCAGAAACTTAACTTGGGCTTTTCCATTGTGCTTTTCAGGATTTAGTGAACGACGCTGGGATGAAGCTCTTGCTTGATTGTCTGCCTTGTAATAATTTCATGGATTAGATTCCGGGGATTTATCCTTTTACGCTCCCGAGCGTTAATCCGGAAACCAACCATTTGCTCAACGAGAGAAAAAGAACGACAACCGGAATTGTTACGATCAAGGAGGCTGCGCCGTAGAGGCCCCACTCGGACCCCATGTTCGACTCGAACGATTTCAAGCCTAACGGAAGCGTCCACATCTGAGTGTCTTGCAGGATTTGGGCGGCAACAACATATTCTGTCCATGCAGACATGAATGAGAACAAGGCAGTGATCACGAGCGCCGGAGAAGCAAGCGGCAGAATGATCTGGTAAAAGGTCTGGAACTGATTACACCCGTCGATGCGTCCAGCCTCTTCGAGACTTGTCGGAATAGTATCGTAATATCCTTTCATCTGCCATACACAAAACGGGAGCGCGGTGGCCGAATACATGATGATAATTCCGAGATAAGAATTGATGAGATGCAGCTTGACGAGCATAATGTACATCGGGAGCAGCAGCATCGTCGCCGGAAACATCTGCGTCACAAGGAGGCTGAGGAGTCCTATTTTTTTTCCGGTGAATTTGAACCTCGAGAAGGCATAACCGGCCGTCGATGCGAGCATCACTCCGGTAAGGGTTACGACAAACGCCACGAGAGTGCTGTTCATCAGCCAAAGTCCAAAAGGCCGTTCTGTGAAAAGCGCCTTGTAGTTTCTCAACGTTGCGTCTTTGGGGATGATCTCTAACGAGGTCGACACTAGCCGGTCCGCCGGACGGAGTGAAACCGTGAGAATCTGAGAAACTGGATAGAGCGCGATGATACAGAACACGACCAAGGCGGCGTACGTTGCCGCGATCCTGATGTACGTAATCTTTTTTTCTCTCTTCACAGTCTTCACGGTCGTTAGTATGCCGCTTCGGTCGCTTTTGTTTTTCGCATAAACGTCAGGCTGAATACGAGGAGGATAAGGAAAATGATCATAGACAGTGCCGCACCGTACCCGTAACGGTAGAAATTGAACGCCGCCTTATACACAAATGAGACGAGAAGATGCGTTTGATCGGAAGGTTCCCCTGCGTTACTCACGAGCCAAACGATATTCAGGTTGTTAAATGTCCATATCGTCCCGAGGGTAATGGCCGGCACCATCACCGGACGGATCAGCGGTATCGTGATGTTCTTCAGTTTGTGGAACCATGATGCCCCATCCATCTCGGCAGCCTCGTACAGTTCATGCGGAATGCTCTGCAGCGCACCGAGAGCGATGATCATCATGAACGGATAACCGAGCCACACATTTGTAATGATGACGGCGATAAATGTCTCGAAGGGGCTCTTTAACCATTGCACCGCCGGCAGACCGAACCAATGCGTCAGCATGAGGTTGATGGAGCCATATTCGTAGTTGAACATTCCGCGCCACGTGAGAGCAACAATGAGCTGCGGAACGGCCCAGGGCAACACAAGAATCGTCCGAAAAATTGCCTTCCCCCGGATTTCCTTTTGGTTCAGAAGGAGCGCCAGAAATACACCAAGGACCACATGAAAAATAAGATTGACGACTGTCCAGATGATTGTCTTAAGGAAGACGCTGTAGAAATTAGGCTTCGACTCCTCTGTGAACACATTAACATACTGCTTCAAACCGACAAAATGCCAATCCCTGATATGAGCAAGGCTCATATTAGAGAGCGAGATGATAATGTTGAAAATGAACGGATAGACAACGACCCCGATGAGAACCAGAAAGGCCGGTGCCACGAGGAAGAAGATGAACGCTTTTCTTTTCAAGACTTGCGTTGTCATTCGTTCATCTCTTTGATTTTCCGCAGTGCATCGCCTTGCATGTCGACCGCCGCTTGTTCCGCAGATTTATAGCCGCCCAGCACTGCCTGGTAACTCGGCCGCATTGCGTCCCAGATAGCTCGCAGCTCCGGGACGACCGGCATTGACCGCCCGTGCTCGATGGCGATTTGCGAATTCCTCATGATCTCATTTGTCTTCACAAACTCGCCTGCCAGGACCGTTTTCTTCGTCGGCATCGTGTGAAGAATTTTTGCGGCCTCAAGTTCGTTCTCGTCGGAGGTAAGAAATTTTATTAATTCAATCGCCCATTTCTTTTTCTCAACACTAATGTTTGAGTTGATTGAGAATCCCTTAGGAGAAACCATCGTTCCACACCATA
>CAYYHS010000107.1:0-7393 GCA_964471785.1 uncultured Chitinophagaceae bacterium | reverse complement strand
CACCACGCCTGTTTGAATTTCCTCGCTGATTTCTCTATACTATGGTGAGCGTTCGCAAACTCATCTAGCAGTCTTCAATGGTGCTTCCAACGTCTTCTTCATCCCTGAAATTATCGGCCCTTTCTCTCCGCCATAGTAAGAAAATCGAAGAGATTTTTTTCAACGCTGGGTTGGGCGACCGAGCACCACATTTTTTTGCTTCATTCCATTCGCAGCTCGCCCGGTCCGCCGACGACGCCATGGCAACGACAAATTTCCTTCGATTCCTGGAGTCGAGCTTCAATCAAACGACGCTGCTGCGGGACCTGGACGACCACCCAATCCTCCTCGAGACGCTTCTTCTTATCTTTGGTTCTTCCCAATATTTCTCGGACGTCCTTATCCGCGACCCGGAGCTCTTCCGCTGGCTCACCGCTACGAACATCCTCGAAACTGCCAGGACCAAAGACGACTTTCGCGATTCCGCGCGGCAGAGCATCGAGCCATTCCAGACATCAGCCCGAAAGATCAATGTTCTCAAGAGATTTCAGCGCCGCGAAATGCTTCGTGTCGGAGTCCGCGATCTTCTCCGTCTTGCCGGACTAGAAACAACAACCCTCGAGCTTTCACATATTGCCGACACGATGGTCGCGCTTTCGGCGGATTTGACCATGGGAGAAATGCGGCTTCAGTATGGCGTTGAGCCCGAGACTCCATGGACCATTCTGGGTTTGGGAAAGCTAGGAGGGGAGGAATTGAACTATAGTTCCGACATTGACCTCATCGCGCTGTTCGAATCCGACGGCGAGATGACCACGAAGGCAGGAGTGAAACTGACATACGGAGAGTTCTTTGTCCGTTTTGTCGAGCGCCTTGCCGAAACCCTTTCCGCACCCACAGAAGAGGGATATTTTTATCGGGTCGATTTGCGCCTCAGGCCCGACGGAAAGTCGGGAGCGCTCATACGCTCTTTCTCATCGACGATGATGTACTACGAATCGCGCGGTGAGCTCTGGGAACGCCAGATGCTTATCAAGGCCCGCCATATCGCCGGGAGCGGAGTATTAGCCCGAAAATTTTTGGATGCCATTACCCCCTTTGTGTACCCCCGCACTTTTTTCCGGAATCCCATCGAAGAAATCTCGCGGATCAAATCCCGCATCGAGTCGGAGGCCGGTGAGCATAACATTAAGCTGAGAGCCGGGGGGATACGCGACATCGAGTTCATCGTCCAGGCACTCCAGCTTGTCAACGGTGGAAAAACCCCGGCGATACGAAATGCCAACACACTTTCCGCCCTTGCGCTCCTTCAAACACACTCAATCCTCTCCGAAACCGAAACGACTGAGCTTCGCGAAGCATACATTTTCTTCCGCGTGCTGGAACACCGCCTGCAGATGCTCGAGTATGTCCAGACTCATTCGCTTCCGCGAACAAGGCGCGAACGGAAAAAACTCGCCGTTCGCATCGGCGTAGCGTACGGCGAGTTCGAAAACAATTTGAGAAATCATCAGCGCAACGTCCGCCGCATCTTTAACTCCGTCTTCACAAAAGAAGGCTCCTCCCAATCTGCTCTCGACAGGTTCATGGCTGAAAAGCCTGCGTCCGAATTTTCACGGGCATACGCCGGCAGGTTCCGGCTGGATAATATCGAGAACGCGGTGAGATCGCTCCGAAGGTTGATGTATGGAACGAACCTCCTCGGGAAAAAAGAATATCCCGAACGAACAAGAACGCTGTTCAGAAAGATAGCCGAGCCGTTGCTCGAAGAGATTGCATTTTCGGTCGCGCCGGATTTTGCCCTTGCGCACTGCGAGCGGATCCTGTCATCGTTCTCTTTGCCCGACACAATGTACTCTCTTTGTGAGGAGCGGAATTTTCGGACCTCATTCATCAAGCTGTGTGCAGAGAGCGCGATGCTCTCAAACCGATTCGCGCTGTCGCCCGATCTTGCCGAAACAATCCTGACGGGGATCAACGATGTGATGAACGAGAGCGCAGCGCCTCCAGCTCCGGCATCGGGCATCCATCAATGGAAAAATCGCGAGGAGAGCAAGGCTGCCGTCCGGTACGTATTGGGCGATCGGGAGGAGGAATCACTCTACCGATCTCTTTCGGAAATCGCCGACCGCTCTCTCGCCCACCTCTTCGAAACCGAACGAAGAGGGCTGAAGCTTCCGGCCTCACTCCGATTCTGCGTGCTCGGTCTGGGGAAACTGGGAGGACATGAGATCGGGTTCGGCTCGGATCTTGATGTGATCTTCCTGTATGAAACGAATAAAAACGTCGAGGATGAAGCGTGTGAGAAGCTCGCAACCCGGATCATGACTGCCTGTTCACGGACTGTCGGTGCGGGAAAGTTATACGACATCGACGCCCGTCTCAGGCCCGAAGGGCGGAACGCTCCAATCGCGGTTGCCGGGGAACAATATCTTGAGTATCTTCATCACCGTGCTTCGCTCTGGGAACGTCAATCGCTCACCCGGGCCAGGTTTGTTGCCGGCAACAAGGAGTTCTCGGAAGGGTTATTGCACTCAATGCATGAAATCGTCTATCAAGCATCCCTGCCGAACAACTGGACGCGGGATATACATTCCATGCGTTTGCACACGGAAACGAGGAGCCGGACTTCCGCCGCCGATTACATCGACATTAAACTGGGAAGTGGCGGAATGATGGATGCAGAGTTTGCTGTTCAAGCACTCCAGCTCTCTCGGCACAACAACGCTCATCCCTCGACGAACATGTATGATTTGCTCGACGCGTACTCAAACGATACAACGCTGGGGCAACACGTCTCGAAGCTCAACAAGAATTATCGATTCTATCGCCGCATCGAGGTGGCACTTCAACTCGGGCTGGACGTAAGAAGCCACGTCGTTCCCGTGGATGAGCGATTGCTCTCTTACCTTTCACGACTTCTGAAATATTCGTCCGGAGCGGAGTTTCTCTCAGCCCTTCGCGTACGGTTGAGCGAGACTCGAACGGCTTTCGAAGTGATTGTCCATTCCCTTGCATGAAATCCTTTCTCGAGTATAAATATCGCGACCACGTGGTTGCTTGCTCACTCTGGCTTGTCATCTTCGGAGTTTACCTTCAAACACTCGCCAGAACGGTAGGCTTCATCGACAGCGGAGAGCTTGCCACAGTGCCGTATGTCCTCGGGATAGCTCATCCGACCGGCTATCCATTGTGGACGCTCCTCGCCCATTTCTTTGCATCGCTGCCGATTGCCAACGAGGAGATCGTTCGACTGAATGTCTTCTGCGCGCTCGCCACCTCAGCGGCTGCCGTGATATTCTTCTACGTGATGCTTTCTCTTCTCCGCGCCGAGCACGGTTCATCTGATCAGCTCTCTCTGCTGGTGCCGGCAGCGTTCTCCGCGTTAGCCCTTGCTTTCTCCCAGACCTTCTGGGATCAATCCGCATCTATCGAGGTGTACGGCCTCCACCTGTTTTTGGCCTGTGCCACACTCCTCTTTTTCCTGCGGGCGATCTTGCCGCTCGTGAGTGGAACACTGATTGACCAAAGACGCTGGTGGCTCTTTGCGTTCACGCTCGGTTTATGCTTCTCAAATCATCTTACGACGATCCTGTTGGCACCGGCGTTCCTTTTCCTCTTCTTTTCCGTCTTCAGGTTCAGGAAGGATGGATTCCGATTGATCGCAGGCCTCATCCTTCCTTTTGCCCTTGGCCTTTCCGTGTACCTGTACCTGCCGATTCGTGCGGGCGAAAATCCGCTTTTGAGCTGGGGGCACCCTGCAACCATGGAACGAATGTTCTGGCATGTTTCCGGCAAACAATTCAGAGTCTGGATGTTCTCTTCGACCGACGCTGCGGCGAAGCAATGGCACCATTTCGTCGACGCCGTGCCGATCGAATTCTTCTACATCCCTCTGCTCTTCTCATTACTGGGTGCGTGGAGATTGATGTGGCAGAACAGACGCATCTTTGCTTTTGTGGCGCTCTTGCTTGTCGGTTGCGTGGCCTATTCCATCAATTACGATATCCACGACATCGATTCGTACTTTCTTCTTGCCTACATTTCGCTCGCGATGTTCGCCGGCTTTGGAGCGTTTGAGGCGATTCGATGGATGAGGAATTTGCCAGGAAGGATAGTCTTTGGGGTCATTCTGGCCGGAGTGATCGGGGCGGAGATCTCTGCAAACTGGCTGGAGGACGATGCGAGCGGCAATGATCTTGTGGAAGACTATACAAGAAATATCCTGACCAACCTTCAGCCAAACTCGATCATACTCTCATACCAGTGGGACGATTTTGTATCCGCGTCGTACTATTTTCAGTACGTCAAGCGCGTGCGAACCGACGTGACGGTCATCGACAAAGAGTTGCTGCGTCGCTCGTGGTACTTTATGCAGATGCGAGAGAACCATCCCGCGTTATATAAGAAATCAAAGAGCGAGATCGGCGAATTCCTCGGCGAGCTTGACAAATTCGAGCATGATACTCCGTATGACCCCGCCGTCATCGAGGCGAGATATAACGCGATGATTAATAGTTTCGCCGATCACAATGTCGACAGCGTGCCGGTCTATGTCACTCCGGAAATCGAACGCCATCTCTTTACGAACTATGTAAGGGTTCCTGAAGGTCTTTCCTACCGCCTTTATAAGGACACAGTCTATCATCCTTTCAACTTTCCCGCTCTCGTCTACCGTCCATACCGCAAAGAGGATAGCTACACGGAACAGCTGAACAATTTTTATGTTATGATGCTTACCCAGCGAGCGCAGTACGAAGACATGCACGGTAAAAAAGATCTGGCATTGCGCTATCTGCAGAAAGCATATGAGATCGTACCGAATGGCAGAACGCGCCAGGTATTAGAGCGTTATTCCTCTATCTCCCCAAAAACAAAATAGGTCAAGCATTTCTGGTTGACCTACTTTGTTGATCCACTTGAGAACGTCATGTCCGCCAAAGGCGGACATCTTTCAGACCCCGAATAAGAACGTTTCGGGGTGACGCGCTAGGCATAATTATTCAATCAGGTGCCTAGAACGCATATCCGCTCTCGCCGTGCTGGCTAAGATCCAGACCTTCCATTTCTTCCATATCCTTAACACGTACGCCGATAGTGAGGTCGAGAACCTTCAAGATAGTCCATGTAGCGACAAATGAATAAACGATCGCCGCCGCAACGCTGAGCGCCTGAGTGCCGAGAAGCGACGCGTTTCCAAAGAAGAGCCCATCATTGCCCGCTTCGTTGATCGCCCGTGATGCAAAGAGACCTGTCGCAAGCGCTCCGAAAGTTCCTCCGACGCCATGAACTCCTACAGCATCGAGTGAATCGTCGTAGCCGAATTTCGATTTCAATCCAACGGCAAAGTAGCATAGGCCCCCGGCTAACAGGCCGATAACCATGGCAGGCATTGGACCGACAAAACCTGAAGCCGGCGTAATCGCCACAAGTCCGGCAACCGAGCCCGATGCCGCGCCAAGCGCTGTCGGCTTGCCTCGAATGGACCACTCGATGAGCAGCCATGAGAGCGTCGCGCTCGCAGCAGCGACGTGCGTCGCAGTAAATGCAGACACTGCAAGCGCCCCCGAACAAAGAGCACTCCCTGCATTAAATCCGAACCAGCCAAACCAAAGAAGTGCCGCGCCGAGAATCGTCAAGGTGAGATTATGCGGAGGCATGAGCTCATCGGTGTGACCACGCCGCTTGCCGATAACGAGGGCTGCTGCGAGAGCGGCAACTCCGGAACTGATGTGAACAACAAGTCCGCCGGCAAAGTCGAGCGCGCCCAAATTGCGAATCCATCCGCCTACCCCCCAGACCCAATGGGCAATCGGGGCATAGACAATCGTTGACCACGCGACGATAAAGATGAGGTAGGATTTGAATTTGAACCGTTCGGCAAACGCGCCCGTAATAAGAGCTGGAGTAATCACCGCGAACATCATTTGGAACATCATGAAGGCCTGATGCGGAACTGTCGGTGCGTAATCCGGATTCGGTTCCATGCCGACCCCGCGCAGACCTGCCCACTGCAACCCTCCGATAAAATGTCCGATGTCGGGGCCGAATGCGAGGCTGTATCCCCAAAGAACCCACACCACGGATACGACACCGAGCGCGATGAAGCTTTGCATGATTGTCCCAAGAACGTTTTTGCGGCGAACCATGCCGCCGTAGAAGAGCGCCAGCCCCGGCGTCATCAGCATCACCAGAGCGGTCGAGATGAGCAGCCATGCAGTATCTCCCGTATTTATCTTCGAGACAGTTGCTGCGGCAGGTTCATCCGCAAACATCGTTGACGGAACGACCAGCAAAAAAATCAATAGCAGTGCAGATGCGAGATGTTTCACCGAGAACCGCCGCGACGCGGCTCGGAAACTATAATGCGTCATCTCCCACCTCCTCTGTCCTGACCCTGACAGCTTCTTCAATCGGGTAGATGAACACTTTTCCGTCACCCACTTCGCCCGTCTTTGCCATCTTCACGATAACGGAGACCGCTTTATCTACTTTGTCGTCAGGGCACACCAATTCTACTTTTAATTTCGGCAGAAAACTTATTTTGTATTCGGCGCCGCGATAAATCTCATTATGACCTTTCTGTCGTCCAAATCCCTTCACCTCGCTCACCGTCATTCCTCGAAAACCTTCCTCCAGGAGTCCGGTTCGCACATCGTCAAGTTTGTGCGGGCGGATGATTGCTTCGATTTTCTTCATGTCTGGTTTCTCCCTTTCTTTGACCTTCTAGATAACACCGCATTTAGTCTGATTGATTAACTTCATAAGGCTTTTGCGGAAATAAGATAAGTAATTTAGGTATTTGATGAAAGGACTTTGCTTTGGAGACCCCCGGACCCTCAATTGTTTCTGTTTGTCATTCGGGAATTGATTTCCTATTTTCTAGTGCATTCTCTTCACAATATTGACTTTCTTGGTGCCTTCAGCCCTGCAAGTTTTAGGCGCGGGAAGAGAATCCATTATTCGGCAACATTCCATATGACGATGAAGCAGCAACCCGAAAACGGATTTTACGGCCCGTTCGACATCCGGTGCCTTACAAAACAACGGCGTGAGGACTATCGATCCCCTTTTGAAATCGATCGCGACCGGGTTATTCACACCTCCGCTTTCCGGAGGATGCAGGCAAAAACACAGGTGTTCCTTTCAGGCGAATATGATTTTTATCGAACACGGCTTACGCATTCTCTCGAAGTGGCACAAATAGGGAGATCGATCTGCAAATATCTCCGGCAGACGAGTCTCCTTCTCGCCCCGGATTTCTACATAGACTCCAACCTCGTCGAAGCCATCTGCCTATCTCACGATCTAGGCCATCCTCCGTTCGGACATGCCGGAGAAAGAACGCTCAACCGCCTAATGAAACCGTACGGAGGTTTTGAAGGAAACGCTCAGACACTCCGCCTGATCGCGG
>CAYYHS010000106.1:0-7438 GCA_964471785.1 uncultured Chitinophagaceae bacterium | reverse complement strand
ACTTGGGACGATAGCCGGCCACGACGAGCGGGATTCGACTTCGGCAAACGTGCCGGTGCCTGACTATTTCTCGGCGATGGACGGTAACCTGAAGGGGTTGAAAATTGGCCTCCCGCAAGAGTACTTCAACGAAGCGCTTAACCCCGAGATCCGGTCGGTGATCGAACAGCGGATAGCGCAGCTGAAAAGTTCCGGAGTTGAATTTGTAGAATTGGCGCTTCCGCACTCCGAGTATACGATCGCAACATACTATATCCTCGCCACCGCCGAAGCCTCGTCTAACCTTGCTCGATATGACGGAGCTCGGTATGGATTCCGAAGTAAACGCGCCGACGATTTGATCGGAATGTACTCGAAATCGCGAAGCGAGGGATTAGGCGCAGAGGTGAAACGACGAATCATGTTGGGCACCTATGTTCTCTCTGCGGGCTACTATGATGCGTACTACAGAAAAGCACAAAAGGTTCGCCGGTTAATTCAAAACGATTTTCTCGAGGCTTTCAAAAAGGTCGACTGTCTGATGACTCCGATCTCCCCGACGACTGCATTTAAGTTTGGCGAAAAGATCGACGATCCTCTGCAGATGTACTTGAGTGATATTTACACCGTTTCTGCAAATCTCGCCGGCATTCCCGGTATTAGTATTCCCGCGGGGTTCGATCGTCAGAAACTGCCCGTCGGGCTTCAAATACTCGGCAAGCAATTTGATGAAGCGACGTTGTTAAAGGTTGCTGATTTCTTTGACAGATCCAACTAGACCTTCTTTTTTCTGGTTTGGACCAGAACACGAAGCTCGGCTTCGATTATGTAATGCGGAATTAGATTTCAGCATCAAGGTTGCATCTCAATCTGAACCTTAAACTCAATTTTAATCTCATTCAGCCATGAGCATACTCGTCAATAAGAAAACGCGTCTCGTCGTTCAAGGAATTACCGGCGGAGAAGGAACATTTCACACCTCGCAGATGCTGGCCTACGGCACGAACGTCGTAGGAGGAGTAACACCGGGAAAAGGCGGCACTGACTATAAGGGAAATGAAAAGGACCAATTCAGCAGCGCTGTACCGGTCTTCAATACCGTTGCGGAAGCTGTGAATGCAGAAGGAGCGAATGTTTCGGTCATCTTTGTCCCGGCAGCGTTTGCCGCCGACGCCGTGATGGAAGCCGCCAATGCCGGCATTGAGCTGGTTGTCTGCATCACCGAGGGGATACCGACGAAGGATATGATCGATGTGTACGCGTACGTGAATCAGAAAGGCACGCGGCTGATCGGGCCCAACTGTCCCGGAATTATTACGCCGGGCGAGTGCAAGATCGGAATCATGCCCGGTTTCATCCATAAGCCGGGGAGAGTTGGTCTCGTGTCCAGAAGTGGAACCCTAACGTACGAGGCAGTGTGGCAGCTCACTGAAAGGGGCATAGGGCAATCCACGTGCATCGGTATCGGAGGCGATCCTATCATCGGGACTCGATTTATCGATGCGATAAAGTTGTTTAACGCCGATGACAAAACGGATGCGATTGTCATGATCGGAGAAATTGGCGGAAACGCCGAAGAAGAAGCGGCGGAATTTATCGCGAGCCACGTTAAGAAGCCGGTTGTCGGATTTATCGCTGGACGAACTGCGCCTCCCGGCAGGCGGATGGGACATGCGGGGGCGATCATCTCCGGCGGGAAAGGGACTGCCGCTGAAAAGATGGACGCAATGCGTGATGCCGGGATTTTGGTGTGCGATAGTCCGGCCATGATCGGTGAAACGATGAAATTAGCGCTGGCAAAAAAACACAAGGGTGCGGGGTCTTTATCATCCAGGAGGAAGACGAAGCGAGCCCTCCCGAAGGGAAAAGCCGCATCGAAAAAGAGGAAATAACAGAAATCATGTGAGGAGTGTTGAAGTGACGGAACGTACTCTTTGTATCTTAAAGCCCGATTGTGTCCGCAAGAATCTCCAGGGAGAAGTGTTGGGGAGAATTCAGAAAGCAGGATTCAAAATACTCGGGATGAAACAAATTCGGCTGACGAAAGAGGAAGCAGGTGCTTTTTATGCCGTTCATAAGGGAAGGGCATTTTATGAAGGCCTTGTAGAATTCATGACCTCAGGTCCCTGCATGCCAGTAGCCCTTGAGAAAACGAACGCAGTAGCAGAGTACAGGAAACTTATCGGGGCCACCGATCCGAAGGATGCCGAGCCCGGAACAGTCCGAAAACTGTTTGCGGATAGCAAAGGGGAGAACATTGTCCACGGTTCCGACTCTGTCGAGAATGGCAGGATTGAAGTGGCTTTCTTCTTTTCCGAGAGTGAGTTGATCTAAACTCACAGAGTGCGAAACCCGGCAGGAATAACGTTTGCTGCATGAAATAACTCGTTTCGTTATCTGCGCCGCGCGCTCGTAGTCCCGCAAATCTTCCCATCATAGTTCATATGCTTGTCCACTGGAAAAAGCTGACCTCTAGAATCATCCACAAGAATCCCTGGTGGTCCTACGTGCTCGACACTTTTAAAATTCCGCAAGGAATTGAAGGTGAGTATCACTATATCCATAGCAACGGATCAAGCATGATCATTCCGGTGCTTGACGACGGCAGGATTGTGCTCGTCAATCAATACCGATATTTGCGGAGGATGGAGAGCATCGAGTTCCCGTGCGGCGGTGTCAAGGCAGGGCACTCCTACGAAGAGATGGCGCAGCTCGAATTGGAAGAGGAAGCGGGGTACATGGCAATGTCATGGGAGAATGCCGGAGAGTTCAATCCGTTTAACGGGGCGACTGATGAAATGTGCCGTGTCTTTGTTGCTCGCGGGCTCTCGCCGGTGGCTCCAAAGCCGGAGGCAACAGAAGAATTTGAAATTCTGCGAATGACCCCTGACGAAATCGAAAAGATGATTGCGGAACGAAGCATCTGGGACGGGATGTCGCTAGCGGCGTGGATGCTTGTCAGAAAACAATTCTTCAGTAAACAGTGAACAGCAAACAGTAAAAAATGATCACTGTTTACTGTTCACTGATAACTGTTATACTGACTTCAGCGCTTGCTTCAAATCATCAATCAGATCTTCTACGTCTTCTATGCCTACCGACAGCCGCACTAAGCCATCCGTGACTCCGTTTTTTATACGGTCAGCCGGGGGAACCGTGGCGTGGGTCATTGACGCGGGATGAGAGATGAGGGTCTCGACACCCCCAAGGCTCTCTGCGAGTGAACAGAGCTGCAACCGCCGCAGAAATTTCTTAGCGTTGTTCAGGCTTCCAAGGTCGAATGAAATCATCCCGCCGAACCCGCTCATTTGACGCCGGGCAAGCGCGTACTGTGGATGGCTTCTGAGTCCGGGATAGTTAACCTTCAACACCTTCTTCTGCGTGGAAAGCCATTGCGCAATGATGGTGGCGCTCTCGCAATGCTGCTTCATCCGTACAGAAAGAGTCTTCGTTCCCCGGAGACAAAGCCATGCGTCGAATGGGCTCATAATCCCGCCGACGGCTTTCTGTGAAAAGCGGAGTTTCTCAGCCACATCCTTCATATTTGTAACGACGACTCCCCCAAGCATATCGCTGTGACCGTTCAGGTACTTCGTAACGCTGTGGACGACCACATCGATCCCGGATTCAATAGGCCGCTGCAGATACGGAGTTGCGAACGTGTTGTCGACAACGGACAAAAGGTGGTGGGCCCGCGCAAATTTTGAGATAGCGGATAAGTCCGCAATCTCCATCGTCGGATTTGTCGGAGTCTCAACAAAAATCATTTTCGTGTTTGGCTTTCGCGATCGGACGACCACAGCCATGTCGCCGGTATCGACAAAATCGAACTGAAGGCCGTACTTCTCGAGCACCATTTTTGCGATGCGGTAGGTACCGCCGTAGACGTTATTCGTGACGATAGTATGATCTCCGGGGGAGAGGAGGCGGAACATTGCATCGATGGCGGCCATTCCGGAGGCGAACGCCATCCCTTCGCTGGCGTTTTCAAGAGCGGCGATATTCTGCTCGAGTGCCGTGCGTGTGGGGTTTGAGACTCGAGAATATTCGTAGCCTTTGTTCCTACCCAACCCCTCTTGAACGTACGTCGAGGTAAGAAAAACCGGCGTCATCACGGCGCCGGTCGATGGATCTGGTCTTTGTCCGGCATGGACAGCTTTAGTAGAAAATTTCATTTCCCTTCATCCTTGTCATTGACAGTGAACTCGCTCTCATCGATGCCATGTTCTTTCAAGAGCATGGAGCCTTCGACGTTAAGTTTGTGAGAGCGCGCCCGAAGGAACCCGAGCACTGCGTCTTTGCTTGTCACGTGGGGCCGCTGATGGTTCGCGGCGTACCGCTCCGCATGGCGCTGCGCGGAGTTCTTGATGATTTCGCGGAACGGCTCCCGCACCACGCGCACGAGGTCTTCGAGTTGTTCAATAGCCGATTGTTCCCATTGCATAATGGTGTCAGCGAGAGAGATAGCCCAAGACGTCGTAGCGCGTGACGATCCCTATGGGTGCTGAATCGTTCACGACAAGGACGGCCTGCTCTTTCTTTGCGAACAGTTCAATTGCACGGGCTACTTCCTCGTTCATGTGCAGTTCCGGAAAAGGAGGCTCCATCACCATGCGAACATGATCATCGAATTTCGAAGATCCTTTCAGCAATGACGAGAGGAGATTCCCTTCGGAAAGACTGCCGGTGCATTTCCCATGTTCAAAGACGGGAAGCTGTGAAATATTTTTTCCGGTCATGAGTTCGAGAGCTCCCCGGATCGTGGCCGAACCGTCGACGGTGATGAGCTGGGGCAGCTTCGATGTTTTGGCTTCGATGACATAGCGGAGAGTAACGCGCTCCGGTGCGAGGAAGCCGTTCTCTTTCATCCAATCGTCGTTATAGATCTTGCTGAGATACTTGGACCCGCCGTCGGGGAGCAGCACGACAACAACATCCTTTTCGGATAGGGTCTCGGCAAGTTTAAGCGCTCCTGCCAAGGCGGTTCCGCATGAGCCCCCGGCGAAGATTCCTTCTTCCCGGGTCAATCGCCGTGCCGCAAGGAACGACTCTTTGTCAGTCACTTCGATGACCTCATCGATATACTCAAAATGAAGCGTTCCCGGAATGAAATCCTGACCGATTCCTTCCACTTTGTATGTCTTAAACACAGGAGAGAATTTCTTTGTGTAGAAATAGTCTCGGAGGATTGATCCTTTCGGATCGATGCCGACGACCTTAATGTTCGGATTTTTTTCCTTTAAGAATTTTCCCGCCCCGCTGATCGTTCCGCCGGTTCCGATCGCGCAAACGAAATAGTCAATCTGCCCGCCAGTTTGTTCCCAGATTTCCGGCCCCGTCGTATGGTAATGCGATTCGTCATTTTTCGGGTTGTAGTACTGGTCGGCAAGGATCGAATTAGGGGTTTCGCGAACGACTCGCTTGGCAACTTCGGTATAACTTTCGGGAGAATCGTGCGGGACGGCCGTTGGAGTGACTATGACCTCTGCGCCGAAGGCCCGGAGAAGTTGTATTTTCTCACCGCTCATCTTGTCCGGCATGGTGAAAACCGTCTTGTAGCCTTTGATAGCGGCAGCAATTGCCAGCCCCATCCCGGTATTCCCAGAAGTCGATTCGACGATGGTTCCGCCAGGTTTCAACTTGCCGGTCCGTTCCGCTTCCTCTATAATTTCCACGCCTATTCTGTCCTTCACCGAACCCCCGGGATTGAAACTCTCCACCTTGGCGAAAATGTACGGCTTGAATCCTTTCACTGTTCTGTGAAGGCGTACCAGCGGCGTATTGCCAATTGTTTCGAGAATCGAATCGTTGTATTTAATTTTTTCGAGCGATGTGAGCATGTTCTTGTCTTTTAACGCGTTTGTGTTATGAGGCTTGCGGCAAATGCGGCGCCAAAGCCATTATCGATGTTCACCACGGTGATACCAGCAGCACACGAATTCAGCATAGTCAGGAGAGGGGCAATGCCGCCAAATGACGCACCGTATCCTGTGGAGGTTGGTACTGCTATGACCGGAACATCCACAAGCCCGCCGACCACGCTTGCCAGAGCCCCGTCCATGCCCGCAACGACGACGATGACAGTTGCCGTATGGAGCTTGTCTGTTTGATTGAGCAGCCGGTGTATACCCGCCACACCTACGTCGTACAACGTCTCAACATTCTGTTTCATCATTCGTGCCGTCACCACTGCCTCTTCCGCTACCGGGATATCAGATGTACCTGCCGTGACGATAAGAATCTTCCTTTTTGAGGAGGAAGGAATTGCAGGTTCGTTGGCCGTAATAGCGCGTGCTGCGACATGGTAATGCGCTTTTTTGACGGTTCTTTTTATTGCACTGAAATTCTTTTTTGTCGCGCGAGTCGCCAGAAGAGAACCGCCCCGACCAACAATCTTTCCGGCAATCACGGAAATCTGTTCATCCGTTTTTCCCTCACATAAGATGACTTCAGGAAAGCCCTGACGCACCTGCCGATGGTGGTCGATCGTGGCAAAGCCAAGCGATTCGTAAGAGAAATTCTTCAACGCAGAAAGAGCTTTCTCCTCCGACACGATCCCTTTCCTTACATCATTGAGGAGTTGCTTAAGATAAGTCTGATTCATTTGTAATTTTTTTTCGTCTCGGGAAATATACTTTTTTTGAAAGGAAGAAGCAAGGAATCGGTGCTACAACTGCCGATTTGATACAGACTTATGTCAAATGTGTTCGTCTCAACCCACCTTGACTATCGGACGATTTTTTGGTAACTTTTTTTAGAAAGCACAGCGCACTGACATTACGCCGGTATCGTGTTCCTAATTCTCGAAGTCTTTCTCATTAGCTATCTCATCGGCTCCATTCCCACTGCCTACATCGCGGTACGAAGAAAATCCCACATTGATATTCGATCTGCAGGAAGCGGTAATGTCGGTACGATGAATGCGTACGAGGTGACCGGATCGCGGATTGTGGGTGCCGCGGTTCTCTTCGTCGATGCTGCGAAAGGCGCCGGTGCGATACTGTTCACGATGCGATTTCTTGGCCACAGTGAAGACGCCATGGCCGCGTCGCTTATCGGTGTGGTCGTTGGACATTGTTTTCCGATCTGGCTAAAATTCAAAGGGGGGAGAGGACTTGCGGCTGCAGCAGGTGGGATGTTGGTCTTGGATTGGCCGTTCGTTCTCGTGTGGCTCGTGTGTTGGATCATCGGTTACTCGATCATAAAAGATGTTCACTTCGGGAATATCGTAGCGATTGTTGCCGCGCCAATCCTGGGGTGGATGATGCCGATGGAGCTTCTCATAAGATATCTGGCAGGACCGTTCTCTTCGACAGAATTCCTTGCGGTGTACTCTCTTGTATCGGCAATCCTGTTCATCCGGCATATTGAGCCGATTCGTCAGTTGTTCTGGCCATCAACAAAAAACGGAAACTAATATGTCGCGAAAAGCCCAGATCATCATGCTCGTTCTCCTCTG
>CAYYHS010000105.1:0-7471 GCA_964471785.1 uncultured Chitinophagaceae bacterium | reverse complement strand
AGGCCGTCCGTTTACCGGATGATCGGAGCCACGATGATTTCGATATCGAAATGTAAGTCTTTCACGATTCTCTTGACGACGACGCATTGCTGGGCATCCTTTTGTCCAAAAAATACTCGATGGGGCTTCGTCAAAAGGAATAGCTGAGTGACGATCGTTGTCACACCGCGAAAATGCGTCGGCCGAGATTTCCCTTCAAGGACAGAGGAGATTCCTTCGACAGCAACAAATGTCGAATATCCGTCCGGATACATTTCGTTCTGCTCAGGAGTGAAGAGGACGGTCGTCCCCGCAGTCCGGCATGCCTCGGCGTCCTTCGCAAGGTCGCGTGGATAACGGGCAAAGTCTTCGTTGGGGGCGAACTGAGTAGGATTGACAAAGATCGAAGTGATGATGAAGTCGCACGACTTCTTCGCCAACTCGATGAGGCTGAGATGTCCCTGATGCAGACTCCCCATCGTCGGAACAAGCCCAATCCTCTTTCCCTGAACCCGAGCATCTTCAGCCAGCTTCTGCATTTCAGCAGCAGAGACGATTACTTGCATAGCGATAAATGCCGATTGAGACGAATACAGGAAGGAACAGAATGCAGGCTCATCAAAACATTTCCAATAATTTCGAGAGAGTCTCTTTCAGGTCTTTTCGGTTTACCACGAGGTCGATAAATCCCTTTTCCTGCACAAATTCCGACCGCTGAAAACCGGCTGGCAAATCTTTTCCTATCGTCTGCTTGATAACCCGGGGACCGGCAAAACCGATGAGGGCACCCGGTTCCGCAATATGGATGTCGCCGAGCATAGCGTAGCTGGCAGTTACTCCTCCCGTCGTGGGATCGGTCATGATGGAAATGTAGGGAATTCGCGCATCGGCAAGCCGCGCGAGCTTTGCACTCGTTTTCGCCATTTGCATAAGCGAATAGGCTGCCTCCATCATTCGCGCGCCGCCGCTGGATGAAATGATGATCAATGGCGTTTTAGATTTGAGTGCTTTGTCGATGGCGCGGCTAATTTTTTCTCCCACAACCGAACCCATGCTGCCGCCAATAAAAGCAAAATCCATACAGGCGATGACCACATCGTGCTTGTTGATCTTTCCCGTCCCGGAA
The DNA here is from genome assembly GCA_964471785.1 of uncultured Chitinophagaceae bacterium. Classification (GTDB taxonomy): domain Bacteria; phylum Bacteroidota; class Ignavibacteria; order UBA10030; family UBA8401; genus JAGVPT01. The sequence goes on along the minus strand of CAYYHS010000105.1, from coordinate 6,366 downwards.
CGGACGGCATCGTTAAGGCCCGACTTTTTGATGGAATCTTTGATCCGGTCTTTGTACCGCTTTGTGTCGGAAAAATTCAAAGGGTCCTTCGAGGTCATCTTCCTGTCCATCTCCTTGAAGCTGCCAGCATCAAGCAAGATGGTAAAGTATTCTCTGCTCCCTATCCGAAGGTGAAAATTGCATTTCGCGCATACCCAAAGATTTTGCTGCAGAACTTTCTTGTGGACAATTTCACCGCATGACTCGCATTTCGTCCATAATCCTTCGGGAGTGTCCTTCTTTTGAGAATCGGAAGAGATACTTTCTTTTGAACGTCGAAACCATGCCATCGGTTAATCCTTCGATGAATGAGTAATCTGCGAGAATTCAACCGGAATCCGCTGAATGTTATGATGCCGCTTCACGCCCGGTTGTGTAGCAACAAAATCCCTCACGTACATCGGCTCCAGCATCCCGAACTCCCCCACCGCCAGCGTACCCGCTCCGCTCTCGGCAAGCAGCCCCACCGAAGCAGCGCTGCACACGGCGTAACGCGTAATTCGAAAGGAACCCTCCGCCTTTCCATCAGCCTCCATTTTCCCTGTTCCATCGCCGATAAATGTAACGATGCCGAAAGCACGGGCTGCATCAGAAATCTTCGAAACGCCCGCTATCTCATACGGCGCTTTCCGGCTTACTCCCGCGCCGCTCACCGTGTAAAAGCTGAAATACGCCTCGTCACGCTTCGCGTCTATGAGAGGACAGACCGTTTCTCCCTCATGTGCTCCGCCGCTCCGGAGATATTCGAACGCCATCGCATCAAGAGTCGGCACGGGAACGATTGGGATACGGCGCGCCATCGCGAGCCCTTTTGCCGTGCTAAGTCCTATCCGCAAACCGGTGAATGAACCGGGCCCGATGGATACCGCGACGGTCCCGACATCACCCAAGTTCATCGAGGCGCCCCGCAGTACCTCGTCGATCATCGGAAGGAGCTTCTCTGAGTGAATCTTTTTCTCGACGACGGATCGTTCGGCGACCACGCCTCCTTCATGCACAAGCGCCACTCCGCATACGTCCGTTGCCGTCTCAATCGCCAGTATCATGCTTCGTCCACCCGTTCGATGTTGACGATGCGCTCGTCCGGGGTGGAACCTAGCTCCAGCTTCACGTCGTACCGGTCCTTCGTAAGTTTTGAATCAACGAGGTCGGCCCATTCTACAAGGCAAACGCCGTCGCCGAAAAGATATTCTTCGAAACCGATCTCCGATAATTCCTCGAGCGAGCGAAGCCGGTAAAAATCAAAGTGATAAACAGGATACTTCCCTTCGGCATACTCGTTGAGAATTGTGAACGATGGACTTAAAACATGGTCGCGGATACCAAGCCCGAGACAGACTCCTTTTGCAAATTGCGTCTTCCCGCTGCCGAGCCCGCCGTACAGCGCCACGACGTCCCGCCGGCGAAGAACCGACGCGAAGTCCCTTCCGAGTGCTAGGGTTTCGCCGGCCGTTCTGGTCACGATAGGGCTCTTCATTCTGCTTGCGTCAGTTGCCTGGATTTTTTGGATCCATCGTAATCACCGGGAGAATAACCTCTTCCATAGAGATGCCGCCGTGTTGAAAACTATCCCGGTACTGATTAAGGTACTTATGATAGTCGGTAGGATACACGAAGTAGTAATCTTCTTTCGCAATAATATAGTTAATCGTCACTCCCCTCTTCGGCAGTTTATAGTCCTGCGGATTTTTTATAAAGATCGCCTGCTTGTCATCCGACTTAAGATTGCGTCCGAACTTGTAGCGCAGGTTCGTAGATGCCTCACGATCGCCGATGACTTTTGACCCACGCAGACATCGGACACTCCCGTGGTCAGTCGTGATGATAATCCTCACATCCTTCTTCGTCGCCAGTGTCTGAAGCATTCCCAGCAACGAGGAGTGCTTAAACCACGAATCCGTGAGTGACCTGTATGCGGATTCATCGGGAGCGATTTCCTTTAAAAGCGCGGAATCCGATCTGCCATGGGCCAGCATGTCGACAAAATTCACGACGATGGAGGTAAGCCGGTTGGAGGCGTACGAGAGGATATTGTTCTCTGTCTGGCGTCCGAAATCCCCGTCGAGAATTTTGATGTACTTCGGTTCCGGCTTGAGGTCGATATGGCGTCTCTCGAGGAGCTTGTCGAGCAACTGTCGCTCGTACCTGTTGTGGCTCGTTTCATCATCCTCGCCGCTCTGCCAGATTTCGGGAAAACGCTGCTCGATCTCCGCCGGAAAAAGTCCGCTGAAAATGGCGTTCCGGGAATAGGGAGTAGCAGTCGGAAGGATGGAGTAGTAGTACGACTTCGCAATCGAATAGTACTCGCGCAGATATCGCTCCATGACGAGCCATTGATCTAGCCGCATACAATCGATGACGAAGAAAAATATTGATTTGCCTTCCTTCAGATTCGGAATAACATACTTATCAACAATATCGACCGAGAGTGCCGGCTTCTTTCCCGTTTGCTGAAGCCATTGAGGGTAATTGCGCTCCACGAACTTCGAAAATTCTGCATTGCACTCGCGTCGTTGATCTCCCAGCATTTGCTGCAGGCCTAATCCGGGGTGCTGGTCCAGCTCCATCTCCCAGGAAACCATCTTTACGTAGAGGTCCACCCACTCTTCGTGACTCAAAGGATTTGTCAGTGCGCGCGAAACCGAATTGAATTCCTGCACATAATCTCTGGAGACCTGTTCCCCCTGGATCTTTTTCCCCTCTAAGAATTTCTTACATGCGAGCAGAATCTGGCTTGGGTTGACGGGTTTCGTAAGATAGTCGGAGATTTTCCCTCCGATGGCTCCTTCCATTAGCGATTCTTCTTCATTTTTCGTTATCATCACCACGGGAAGAGAAGGAGAAAGTTCCTTAATTTCCGCAAGCGTTTCGAGGCCCCCTTTGCCGGACATCATTTCGTCGAGAAAAAGAAGGTCGTACGGTTTTCGGCGCACCATTTCGATCGCGTCCTCGCCGTTTGTGGCAGTCTCGACCGCGTAGCCTTTTTCTTTTAGAAACATCACATGCGACCGGAGCAGCTCGATCTCGTCATCCACCCAAAGAATGCTCCCTTTTTTGTCGATTTCAGTCATTTTTACTCCAATCAATCATCAAAGTACTCATTGAACTATCCAGAGTCAATTTAGACCCTGGCTGGGTAATGCATGAGTTTGTCACTCCCGTCCCGCACAAAGCACGGGATAAACTCCAGCGGGAATCCATGTATTCCAATCGTGACTGAATAATGGACGCCCACTGCAGCCTGCCCCGCGATCTGGCCCGGGGTGGGCATGACAATCATGAGCGCAAACCATCATTATGCTTTGGCGCTACGTCTTCCATGCTTCATCTATCGACCGTGCTTTCCGTCAACTCATTTTATAAACATCAGCTTCCCTGTCCCGTTGAAGCTCCCTACCCGCAAATTGTAAAAATAGACTCCGCTCGAGAGATTGGTTGCCGAGAAGGTTGCCCTGTGGCTGCCGGCCGTTTCATATTCATCGACCAGCGTTGTCACTACTCTCCCGAGAACGTCGTAGACTTTTAAGGAAACATGGCTGCTCTCAAAAAGATCATACTTGATAATCGTTGTCGGGTTGGATGGATTTGAGTAACTCTGATGCAGAATAGCTTGAGCGGATGCCTCTTGAGAATAGACCAGCGAACATACAAGAAGCAACGACATCAGTAGCTGAGGTATTTTATTTTCTAAGTTCATAATATCCTCCTGTGAATAACTTGAGAATGTTTTGGCGCGCGGCAGCTCAGGAATATTGGGGATAAGACTCACTGAGACGAGTCCGGATCGCCAGGTGTTTTCTTATTGAATAGCAACGTGGACGTCGATTCCTCCTTCATTTGTCGTCGAACCGGGAGTTTGCGAACCGCCTGCATCGGGAGTGACCTTTGTGTATCGGTAAAACAACGATGCAGTCACGCGCGCACTGAGGACATAACGGATCCGGGGTTCTGTGATGCTCCGCGACGAGCCCTCGCCTGGAATGCCGCTGTCTAGACCACCCGGATTGTCTACGGGATCTAGAGGATCGAACGGCAATGCCGTGAACGTCACGCGCGAATTGTCTGAGAAAGAATAGCTAATGGATATATCAATATCGTTTGAAAGCGAAAGTCCGAAGAAAGGAATTTCGAACCCCGTTCTGCCGTAACTCCCGGTAACTGCAATTTCCTTTGTCGTATTCGCGACAATGTTGCTCGAAGAAGGAGTCAGGTCGTAGGAGGTGGTCGTCGCATACCGGATACTCGCGCTCATGTTCCCCTTGAACATTTCTTTGAAGGTAAAACTCAGTCCGATCAATGGAGAAAAACCGAAGCCAATATGCTGTGAATCGGTGATCTCGTTGCCGGAAGGGTCGCCATGAAATGATTGTTGGTATGTTGAGGTGTAGGTATGGTCAAGGCCCACATGCGTGGCCCAGTTTTTGAATATCGACAGCTGTTCCAGCCCGTCCCAATGGAGCGAATAATTAACGCGCGGGAAGAATTGCCCGAAGATTTTTCGGAAAATAGGGACCGACTCAAAACCATTTTCAAATGCCTGCGACAATTTCGCGTCTGCTGTCCTGGTATCAGACTGATTCCCCAGAAGCGTTGCATACTGTTTACCGACCTCACCGATCCCGCTCTTGAACGAGGAAAAGATGGACGTCGGCGGAAGCGTGAAAAACGATCGTTCGATGCTCCCTGCCGTCGCAGTGCTGAGAAGTGTTGATCTTCCGACTGCGTCTGTCTGAAGACTTTGAGTTTGGGAATAGTTCCAACCGACATCCCAGTTAAGGTCGAGATGAATGCCGGTGAAGAGTTCGCGTGAGGTGTGCAGTGCAATTTTGTTATTCTGAGTGTAGGAGTTAGTGATTAGCGCGCTATCGGCGCGGCCTCCCGGAGCAGAAGTACTAAAACCGAAGAACGGAAATGTGCTTTGGAGGTGGATCGCCGAGATGTTCACCGTCGGATCCGAGACAAGTCCGAGTTGGTAGGACCTCGTCGGGCCAAATCGGGGGTTGCCGTCTTCCACAAACGGGACGCGGCCGAACAGATTGGCGAATCCCGGCCTTCCAGGCACGCCGCTGTTCGTGGCGTTGTTGGATTCCGTGAAGTTGACATTGATCTTGTCATAGTCGAGGAACGGCATCTTGATCGCATATCGGGCGAACTCAAGAGCAATTTCTTTCGGCGAAAGAGACTTTTTTCCCTTCAGTATCGGCCCAGCCAATTTTGTCGAATCACGGGTCTGACTCGTGTCTTGAGCGGCGGGGATTATTATCCCCGGAGCTTCCGGGCCTTGATCTTGGACATCGCGGAGGTCCTCATCATCTTCATGCCCCCTTCCCCTGCCAGCGCGGTGCGAATTTAATTGGTCCGGCGCTGCTTCACTCCCCTTTTTTGTGGGGAACCATGTCTCGACAAATTGCTTTAAGCTTACATCTGTCGAGAGAGTGATATTGTTGCCCCAGCTCGTTCCCTTTCCGAGGTCTCCTTGCTGCAGGTTATTTTGCCATCGATACGAAACGTTATAGTGCGAATTGAGTGTAAAATATTTGTTGATGTCGAACAATTCCGGGACTTTCGGTTTTGTGTTGACGTTGAATGTCTGGCTGTATCCGTTGTCGTAGCCGAAGCTGATCAGCTGATCTTTTAGGACCAGATCCCGTAAGATAGATGAGAACGCCCGCTGATTATTGTTGACATCTGTCTCGAGATGAACCAGAGTAGAGGTAATGTCGACAGAATAATCACCCGAGAGATTCAGGAAGCCGTTTTCTGTGAGCTTCCACGCAAACGACATCGACCGATGGGCCGAGAGTGACCGTGACGGAGGACTTTCGGCCAACTGACCAAGAGTTTCCATGTGCGTTTGCGCTCGATTTGCGTCGAGGCTCATCGTTACATTCTGGAGGGGGTAATAAATCCGCAGATTCTTCAGCCCGCGCAAAACAGGCGTATCGTAGAACGCGGCAAAAGGCACAATGAAATTGTCGGGAGAAGTCACATAGCCGTACGAGAGGTGGGCGCTCCAGGACCACGAATTCTGATATTCTACGCTGGGCGATCTGCTGAATGATTTGGTGTACGAAAATCCGTACGTCAGCCTGTCAAAGAAATCCCGCAAGATCCAACTCTCCGACGGGATATTTATCTTGATCGTCGGCATGGCGTAGGTGTCGGTAGTCGATAGCGACTGAGATTGGAAGATCAGTGTGTTCTCCGCGGCCTTCGCTGCTTGAGCAGACCCGGTCTGACGGAGAACTAAGCTGTCCCGGTATTGCGCTGCCGTTGTAACAAGAATATCGGAACTCGGAAGATACTTCGGCTGCTGCCTGCTTTCCG
>CAYYHS010000104.1:0-7536 GCA_964471785.1 uncultured Chitinophagaceae bacterium | reverse complement strand
GGCACTAGCATAACTATGAATACCTAATACCAGGCGAAAACTTTTCACGTGGATCAGATTCGCGACGTTATTGCTCAAATGAGACAGGCTCTTTCGGATGAAGTGAAAGCACGAGCCGCATTTCCGAAAAAAGCCATCCTGACGAACGGCATCAGGGTTGCCCTTCCCGAAGGAAGCGCTGTTTACCGGTTTGAAATACCAGACAATTTTTTATTCGAGCCATCGCTGAATGTGCAGTGCACTCTTGGGAGAAAGCTGCGATTTTCCTTTCCTGCCGTTGTTGCCGATATGCATCATCAATTTGCCTTCTTCCTGTTTCCATTCGACATGGGAGACTTAATCGCCGAAGTGACGTGCGATTGGAATCCATCTGAAGGCATTGAGCTCCTTTCTGCGCGGTGTGAAGCCGCACCCCAAAACGAGATCGTCTCGGCGCTATTCAGCCGCGACTTTTCCGTTAACGTCCGCCAGACAACAAAGGAACCGATCTTCCCCTCGAGCTTCACGCCGTCCCAGCGCGACGCCGTAAAAAAATCCGCAGCGCGTAGAATATCGATCATCGTGGGAGAACGGAAACGAGGCAAGACCGGCGTTGCCGCTTCGTTAATGTTCAGCGCTATTCGGGAAGGGAAGAGAGTTCTCTATCTCACTCCGTCGTCAGGGGGCTTGTATGATTGTATGCACGAAGTTGTCGCACTGAACTCGGTAGTCGCAGAGGAATCGATTGCCGTTGTCGATCTGGGGATTTGCCTGCTGCCTTCATTGCCGATTCCGACGTACTCATTGCGGGGAAAAGTAAATCCCACCGCGGCCGAAGGGGTAAGAAAGTTAACGAAAGCCATCGCAGCCGAATACGAGTACGACCGCGTTGCGGCGTTGGTGCAGCGGCTGAGCGAAAAGCAGCAGCAAGTGGAAGAAGCGGCGGCCGAAGCGGAAGAAATCAGAATTGAGCTCTCGCGCCTGCAAAGCGCGAGCATGATCGAACGGATGAAGCAAAGAATCAACAAGGCCGATATCGACCATGTTCAAGCACAGCTTCAGGATAAACTCGCGCTTGTCGAACGGCTCATGCAGCACGCCGGGACGCTCTTGAAAGAACAATTCAAAAAAGAATTACAGCTCCCGATTCAGCTGAAAGAAAAAAAAGAAATCGAGAAGCTGGCTTCTCAACAAGTTAGCTTAGAGTCGGTATTCCCGCAAACGCTTGGCGGTGCTCGCTGCGTTGCTGCGACAGTCCGCCAGGCGCTGAAAGTCGATCGGCAGATCCTTGGGGAGTTCGACATCGTGTGCATCGACGATGCCCACGCATTGAACCTTGCGGAGTTCTTTTGGTGTGCTTCCAATGCAAAGGAACAGTGCCTCATCCTTGCCGACAGTACAGAACAGCCTCCGCAGTCAGTTTCACAGGTTGAAAGCGCCCGTATGTGGCTTCAGAAAAATTACTTCAATTTCTACCAGCAGGAAAAGGGAGATCAACTTCGCTTTACGATACACCAGCTTCCCGAGAACACGGCTAGCGAACTTGTCAATCCCGATCTGCCAGTGTCGTTATTTGAATCTTCCATTGAAGCAGCGCTGCAGCAAACGCCGCTGCCTCAAGGTGCGATCGGAAAAGTCTATTTTTTAAACACCGAGGACCAGCGAGCCATATCGGAACAATATCTCGGCAAGAAAAAGATATTGCCGTTCAATGAGGCGAACGCCCGGCGAGTTATTGAGTGTGTAAAGCATGCCCTTTTGGGCGGGAGTACGAGCCAGTCGGATATTCTTATTGTAACACCCCCCAGCGGTCAGGCAACATATCTCCGTGAACTGTTGAAGGCGAATCAGATGGACAGCGTCGAGACTGCCACGCTCGGTTCTATTCGATTATGCTCGAAGCGAAGCCTCATCTTCGACACGACGGTTGCCGGGATCGATTTTACACTGCGCCTGCTCGACGATAAAAAGCTGGGACTTGTTCGCGTCGCGGACACTTTTAATACCCTATTCTCAACGGTGAGAGAAGAACTCTACGTGATTGCCGATCTTGCCTACTTCAACGTGCGCTACAAAGATCGATTGATCACCCGGCTTCTCGGTCTGGTGAAAGGCAGATCGGAAGTTGTGGGGAACATTCTTAACGCAGCACGCCGGTTTGATGATTTTGCTCCGGATCTCCGGAAGAAAGTACTGTTTGCCTCGTCGGATGAAAAAAAATCTGCTGACTACATCGCGAAAATTGAACACGCGCGAGCAATCCCATTCGACACGGCAAAGGCGCCCGCTCAGCAGTCAATCGCAGTGGCCGATCGAAAACTCAAAAGCGACGTGTATTCGGCTGTTCTCAGGGTCCTGGCGAAGCGTGAAGTAATCAACCTTATGGCGCAGTATCTTGAAGCGTTTCCGTTGTACAAAACGACGCTCGAAACGATCAAGGCGTCTGTTTCTCTGCCGGACCTGGAATGCGATAATGAGAACGAATTCAAGAACGTTATGAACATGTGGAACCTCTTGATCTATGAGGCTTCGGACGCGGAGAAAGCTGATCACCCCCTCGCCACGAAAGCCCGGGTAAGCGCCAAAATTTCGACGGACATGCAGCAAATTTATGCCTACTACCATTCCGACCTGGAGTTTGTCGTGGAAGTTGGAAAACATAAACTTGCGCAGGGCGTTCAGCAAATTTTCAACGACTGCATCGGGAAGAGACCGGTTACCCCAACGGATTGGATGAAAGCCTATCTCGTGTTTTTGGGGCGGATGGAAAAGTATCTCGACACGGTGATCAACCAGATTAGGAAGTGATGGGGTTGAGCTTGTGTGTAGGAGCAACAGAGAAGAGGAATTGAGGGGATTTGGAGGACGGCAGGAATCTGTAGTTCATACTCCCATTATACAAAGAATCCCCGCAAATCTGAATCATAAAAATTTGCGGGGATTCTACTTTGTTCCAACGTCACGGATGTCGTTCCCGCGCTCTATTCAGTCGGCTTGAGCAAAGCTACGTAGATCCTTTTAGATGTCAGAAGTTTCGCCGCCGCCTGCACCTGCGCATCAGCTACGAGTGAGGCTTTGATGCGGCCCTTCTCGCCGCCATACCGTCCGACTATTTCTTCTCGAAGTTCCTCGCGCAATTCATCCGCGTGGCGCGCAAACGAAGTGGATTTTTCTGCTTCTAATTGTTTTCCCAAATCCTCCAACGACGTCAATGCAGTGCCGCTATATTTCTCTTTCTGGAGTATGTCCTTGATATCCGCCAGTTTCCGCTCCGCTTCATCTTTGAATTCAAATTTCTCCTGTTTCAAATAATCCTGGAACTCCGTCATGATTGCGTCAGTCACCGCAAAACTCCCGTCCCCCGCGGCATGCTGGGATACATAATGGGTCGCAAAATTAAAAAACATTGCTTTGCGAAGTAATTCCATGAAGAGTTCACTGTGTTCAGACTCGAGTACTGCCGAATCGGGCGCGATGCCGCCGGCGTCCAGAAATTTTCTTCCGTGTTCAGTCGTAAACTCGTGTTTCAAGCTGTCCGGGGTCACGGCAAAAACACCGTCCTTGTTCTTATGCATGTAGTCAATTTCCTGGATGCTTCGTCCGCTCGGAGTATAGTAGCGGGCCGTGGTAATCTTCAAGGACGCGTTATATCCTAACTGCGTAATCGTCTGCACCAAACCTTTCCCAAAAGAGCGTGTCCCGACGATAATGCCGCGGTCGAGATCCTGAATTGCTCCGGCGACAATTTCGCTTGCACTTGCGCTGTTTTTGTTTACGATGACTGCGAGAGGAACGTTTCCTGCGAGCGGTTCCTCTTGGACCGTATAGATTTTCTCATCGTCGCTTCTGCGTCCGCGGGTTGTGACGATCGTGCTCCCTTTCGGATCGAACTGGCTCACGATGTCGACGGCTGCTTCCAGCAATCCGCCCGGATTGTTCCGGAGATCAAGGATAACGCCGCGCAGTTCACCCCTTGCTTTTAATTCCTTGATCGCTTCCCTCACTTCTTCGCCGGCTCTCCGTGCGAAGCGATCAAGCCGAATATATCCAATGCCGTTGCTTAAGTAGCCGGAGTACGAAACATTGTTGACCTGAATCTCCTCGCGCACCAATGCGAACTCCAGCGGCTGCGTCTCCCCCTCGCGGTCGATTTTCATTTTCACAACAGTGCCCGGTTCACCCCGCACTCTGCTTCGAACGGAGTCTGGGTTCATATTAAAGATTTTCTCACCGTCGATTTCGATGATGCGATCTCCTGCGCGAATGCCCTGTTTCTGCGCGGAGTATCCCTCCATCGGCGCGATGACAGTAATGTATCCGTCCCGCGCGCCGATCGAAACGCCTACGCCGCCGTATTCTCCGTGCGTAATAAGGTCAATCTCTTCGCCCTCGTGATCGCCATAAAATACTGTGTAAGGGTCGAGCGTCTCTAGCATGCCGTCTATACCCGCATGCATGAATTTTTCAGGGTCGATTTCATCGACATAACTGGTGCTCACCTCTTTGTACACCTGACCAAAGAGGTCGATATTCTTGTTAATGCTGAGATAGAGATCGTCGTTCACGACAAATCCCAATCCCACCCCCACAACAACTCCTACGAGCAACCAGAGGAGAACATTTTTTTTCATTCTGTCTTTCCGAGAGCTATTCGTGATTAAAGCCGTGTATTAAAAATGTAGACTTTATTTCGGTCGAAGTCTATATTCCTGAACAAAAAGTCGGACCGTAAAGTTTGGCAGACAGCAAATAATTGAGGAATTCGCCGGAAGTCGTCAACACCCTTACTATATAGACACCGCTCGGGTGCATTATGTTTCACGACAGCGCTCCAGGTGCACAATAAGTGGTAGTGTTGAAATGTGCATGCATCGAAGCCATCCGCCATTGTCATGCTGACAAAAGTCAGCATCTACAGCGCATTTTTAGATTCTCAACGAGTCGAGTCTTCGACCGGCTGGAGCTTACCCCGCGCAAGCGGGGCCGGAATGACGTTCTACTTTCAAAGTGTGGCAATGCCGAACTAGCAGGCAGGTTGAATCTCTCTCGAATGATTCATACTTTTGGGCATGATTGAGTTGTTGCTAGCCTCTTGCGCGATTGGCGGACTTGCTATCGCAGCGTATTTCTCCCTGGTGTATTATCGCTTCGTAGAGCCAGACAACAGGTGGATCCCATCGTTTTGCCGGATGGAAAAAGGGAGCTGCATGCGCATTCTGGACACCCCAGAGGCAAAAGTTCTCGGCCTCCCCAATAGCGTTCTTGGAGTTCTTTATTACTGTGCAATTCTCTTTGCTCCCATTGATTCGTTTGAAATGTATTTTCTTGTGGCCTCAGTCTTCTCTGTTGGTTTGGGAATGTACCTGGCGCACGCTCTCATTGTAAAACTCAAAACACATTGCCCGCTCTGTTATACAGCACATGCTATTAACCTCGTGATCGCAATCCTTTTTATTGTGAGGGCGCTCCAGGCGCACCTCATCCTGTAGATCTCTATCCGGAAACACATGCATCGCACTTCTTCACGCCGGAAATTCTTAAAACATACGGTGTTCGGAATCGTCGCGCTCTCCGCTGCGAAATTCATCCCGTTGGAAAGTGCAGCGGCGGCAGTCGCGATTGAGGTGAAGGAACAACTGAAGTTTTTCTCACCGATGGAATTTCTCATTGTCCAAGCCGTCGCGCAGCGCATTGTCGGAGCGTCGCTCCCCGGCAACGCTGCGGCGGACGACATCAACGTCGCACTCCGTGCGGATATATTTCTCGCAGAGGCTGAGATTGAAATTCAAGATCAGTTTCATGAGCTCTTAACAGTTTTCAACGGAGCGCTCTTCGCGTTTCTCTTCGACTTTCGATTTTCAAGTTTTGTCAACATGTCGCCGGAAGATCAGGACACCTACTTGAACAGCTGGATGACAAGCACGCTTTCGTTTCGACGAACCGCATTTCAAGCGTTGAAACGGATCAGCCTGAGTCTCTTCTATACCGACAGCCGTTCGTGGAACGAGATTCATTACGATGGAATGTTTCTGCCGTGAGAGAGGGAAGGTAAGAAAAAAGAAGAATGATTGTTCAATCGAAAGATATTAACAAGCCGCTACGGGAGAGTGCCGACGTCTGCATCATCGGATCCGGATGCAGGGGAGCTGCGTGTGCAAAAGTACTTGCCGAGGCGGGAAACAAGGTTATTGTGCTCGAAGAAGGGGGATACTTCACCAGCGGCGATTTCGACATGACGGAACAGACGGCCTACCAAAATCTCTATCAGGCGCGAGGAGGACAGGCAACCGACGACCTTTCCGTTACAGTACTGCAGGGGAAATGTATAGGCGGAAGTTCAACCGTTAACTGGACTACCTCTCTACGCACGCCCGATTTTGTGCTGGAAAAATGGGCGCGCCTGTTCGACGTTCGTGGATTATCATCGAAGGAATTGGAGCCCTATTTCGAACGAATCGAAAAGTATCTTAATATTCATTCCGAACCGGAAGAAAATCATAATCCAAACAACCGCATCATTCTGGACGGCGCACGCAAACTTGGCTACAGAACCCGTGCAACGGGGCGCAATACGAGGGATTGCCAGAAAGCTGGTGCGTGTGGATTAGGATGTCCGTTTGACGCAAAGCTGTCGGTCAATGTCACATACATACCTGATGCCGTGAAAGCCGGGGCGACGATTTTTGCGAACTTCTATGCAGTACGAATTGATATAACCGGCTCCGTTAAGCAAGTCTTTGGGTCAGTCATCGATCATTCGACGCATAAGCCGAAGACAGATTTTGTTATCGAAGCACCTGTCGTTATCGTTGCAGCGAGCGCTATCCATTCTCCAGCTCTGCTTCTTCGCTCTGGCCTTGCTAATTCCAGCAACGAAGTAGGCAAACATTTGACGTTTCATCTCACCTCCGCAGTTCTTGGAGTCTACGACAAGGTTGTTTATCCTGCCGGGGGCATACCGCAGTCGGCGATGTGCGATGAGTTCCTCAACAAGAACAACGACGGGGGTGGATTCTGGATCGAGGCAGTGCCGGTTTATCCGACGCTCGCAAGTCTCGCTCTTCCCGGATTTGGAGATGAACACAAGAAGCTCATGAGACAATATATACACATCGGTGCTTCGATTGTGCTCGTGAAAGAGATCGATTCGGAGGGGCGCGTGGAGTTGAACGACTATGGCCGTCCACGCATTTCTTACGACATTGGTATGACGGACCTCAAGTATATGAAACAGGGTCTCGCGGTTGCCGCCGAGATTCATTTTGCAGCGGGAGCAAAACGGGTAATGACCCTTCACTCGCAGAAAAATGAACATACCTCACTTCGATCTATGAACGAAGGACTTGCGAATGCACAATGGGGAAAAAATGAAATCGCATTGTATAGTGCCCACCCTCTTGGCACGTGCCGTATGGCGGAACATCCCCTTCGATCGGTGGTGAACTCGAACTGCGAAACCCACGATGTCAACGGCCTGTTTGTTATTGATGGAAGCGTTACGCCGACCTCCCTTGGCGTCAACCCGCAAATGACGATCCTTGCGATCGCCGAAAAGAG
>CAYYHS010000103.1:0-7550 GCA_964471785.1 uncultured Chitinophagaceae bacterium | reverse complement strand
CAGATGTGAGCGCACCGTTGAGCGTTTCGCTGGCATCGGTTCACATCGATCGTGCGTATACCGCGGTCAAGAAGTTGGGACAGTATTTTTACTTATTTAAGACGGATACGATTGGCATTTACGACCTCTCTTCTTTCTCAGCTCCGGTGCTGAAAACTGAAATCCCTGTTCCTCATACCCTCAACACGGGAAACGTGATCTATGATATTTCGGGCGACGGCAAAACTCTTATGATCGGGACTGCCGAAGGGGTCTATTTTTACGATGTTTCAAACCCTGCAGCTCCTTCTCAAATCGGAAAATTTATCACGGGCTATGAGAACTCAAGAGTTTTCTACGACGGCACGCACATCCTTGCCAGTAGTTTTGGCCGCGGTTTATCCGGTGGATACGAGGGATTCACACTTTTCCAGCCGACGATAACGGGAGTAGATCCTATATCGACAAGCCTCGTGCCGTCATACTATAGCTTGCAGCAGAATTACCCCAATCCCTTCAACCCGACAACGACCATCGATTATCAATTGCCAGTGAGGAGCCACGTGTTGTTGAAGGTATACGATGTTCTCGGCAGAGAGGTTGAAACCATCGTCGATGGGGAGAGAATTGCCGGCTCATACCGAACCACGTTCGACGGCTCTCGATTCGCAAGTGGAGTCTACTTCTATAGAATAGAGGCAGGCACCTTCACGGCGGTGAAGAAATTTGTGCTCGTGAAATAGTGCATTGTTCTTTCCCTTGATTTGCGTGACGAGATTCCAAGGCCGCCAAGGCAGTTTAATTTCGAACCGGACGAGCAGCTGAGGGAACAGGGAATGACCGCAGCCGGCGTGTGACGGACAGCATGACCATATCTTAAAACAGACAAGCTCCAAGAGAATCCTCATCTTGGAGCTTGCTTTTTGAACTACTCCGGAATCGTCATTTCTTGTCGGGGTAAGGCGGCGGGGGTGGAAGTTTCGCCGGATGTGTTCTCATTTCATCCAGAATCACTTCAATTCCCTTGTTCAATTGCTCGTCTACTCCGGCAAATTCTTTTGCAGGATCGTTATCGACGACAATATCGGGATCGACGCCGTGCCCTTCCATGATCCATTCCTTCCCTTCAATGTCGTAGCGAGAAAACTCCGGTTTGTTAAGGAATCCTCCGTCGAGGAACGGGAGCGAGCCGCGAATTCCGACAACGCCGCCCCACGACCGTTTTCCGATTACCGGTCCGATCTTATATTTCTTAAACCGGTAAGCAACGATATCTCCGTCGGAGGCCGAAAACTCGTCGAGCAGCATTACTTTCGGACCGACCATCGTCCCGCCCGGGTCCGGACCTGGAGTGGTATTGCGCGCTATATCGATCATCGCCATCTCGCGCTGCAGCCGTTCAACGATCATCGGGGAAACGAATCCGCCGCCGTTGCCACGCACATCAACAATCAGGGCTTCCTTCGTCAACTGCGGATAGTAGTATTTCACGAATTCATTCAGGCCATGGAATCCCATGTCGGGAATATGAACGTATCCGACCCTGCCGTCCGTCGCCTTCGTAACTTTTTCGATGTTCGTTTGAACCCAGTTAAAATAGTAAAGTTCTCGCTCATCGGCGGTCGGAACGACAACAGTTTCGTGACTTCCTTCCTCATTTGGTTCGCTGTTCAGTTTTAGTGTGACTTGTTTCCCGACTGTCCCAACGAGAGCTTCGTACATATCGTCCATCTCTTTCGTCGACTTGCCGTTGACAGCGAGGATGTACTCTCCTTCTTTCGCATTAACTCCCATTTCGGTGAGAGGCGACCGGAGTGTGTTATCCCAGTTCTGGCCGCGAAGGATTTTGGCGATGCGGTAATAATGAGAGACAGGGTCCCGTTGGATCTTCGCGCCAAGAAGGCCTGTTTTTATCCGTTCGGCGTGTGGCATCTCTCCGCCGCCGACGTACGTATGTCCCGTGCTGAGTTCGCCGATCATTTCGCCCAGGATGTACGTTAAGTCGGCCCGGTGATTGACGTAGGCAACGAGCGGCTCGTAGTTCTTCTGGACCTTTTGCCAGTCGACACCGCTCATGTTTGGAGCAAAGTAAAAATCGCGCATCTGCCGCCACGCTTCGTGGTAGATTTGACTCCACTCAGCGTGATGGTCCACTTTCACTTTCATGTCGGAGAGATTCAGCCTGTCCTTGATCTCAATCTTCGAGGCGGGCAGGTCGATAATGGCGTACGAGCCATCCACGCCAACGATGGCTTTCTTGCCGTCAGCTGAAATTTCATATCCGTTGAAGTCACCGAGTTCGGTCTCTTTGAGTTTATCGAGATCATAAAAGAAGAACTTCGACTTCTCGTCTTTCGTGCCGTTGCGAATGTAATACAAACTGTTTCCGACCGAAGTCAGGTCCCGGTAATTTGCCGCTGAAATCGGCAAACCCGCAATCCGTTGCTGCAACCCGTCAATGTCGACTTTCATCGGGGGCTTGGTTTCTTCCTTCTCCTCCTTCTTCTTCTCCGGCTTTTCACTCGCTTTACTTGGGTCGCTGATCTTCACTTCGTCGCTTTTCGGTTCGAACGGCGACTTTGTCTCTTTCGCAAGCGTTACAAAATAGATTTTTGCCAAATCGTTGTACACGTGCTCCAACTCCGTTCCGCTTAAGGTTGGGTTGAAGCTTCTTTCAGAGACGAAAAACAAATATTTTCCGTCCGAGCTGAACGTCGGCGTGTAGGATGTATACCACCCGTCGGTAACGGCAAACGATACCTTCTTTTCGAGTGAATAGAGGTAGATCGTCGTCATCGCTGAATCTTCCGGCTTGGAATAGGCAATCCACTTGCTGTCAGGAGACCACACATAATCGGTAATCTCGAACGCTGTGGCCTGCACCACCGGAGTAGTTTTCTTTGAATCGACATCGACGTACTGGAGCCGCTGCTTCCTGTCTGACCAGACGATCTTCTTGCTGTCGGGGGACCAGTATGGTTGATATTTATACGCATCCCCGTTTTTGGTGATTTGAGTTCCGGGTGCGCTTCCGTCCTGGGGAATAACCCAAACTTCATCTTCGCCCGAGGCATCGGAAATGAACGTGATCCACTTACCGTCGGGAGACCATTTGGAATTGCGCTCGTGAATGCCCGATGAGTTCGTCAGGTTGCGAGTGTTGCCGTACTTCGCCGGCACTGTAAATACATCCCCTCGGGCTCCGAACAATGCACGGTTGCCATCGGGTGAAATTTCAAAATTTGTAACGTTCTTGCTCACGTCCACAACATTTGTGCGGCCAATCGCGAAATCCTCATCGATAAGAATAGTAACTTTTTCTGCCTGCTGAGCAGCAAAATCGAAGCGATAAATGAAACCGCCGTTTTCGAACACAATGGCATTGTCGCCAATCGAAGGAAATTTCACATCGAAGTCGACAAAGTTCGTCAGCTTCCTGGTCTCTTTTGATGAGAGGTCATATGAATAAAGGTTCAGTCGCTTGTTCTCGTCGCGATCGGAGGTGAAGTAGATCTTGTTGTCGCCCCACATCGGAATGATATCTTGCGCCGGATTATTGGTGAGGTTTATCGTCTGTTTCGTCTCGAAGTCGTACATCCAGACGTCGTCAGCCTGACCGCCCCGGTACCTTTTCCATGTCCGGAATTCCCGGAATACTCTATTATAGACCATCTTCTTACCATCGGGCGAAAACGAGCAAAATCCGCCGCGCGGCAGCGGCAGCTGTTCTGAGATCCCGCCATATATAGATGCGAGGTAAAGCTGGCCTTTGAAATCATCCCATTCTATTCTTCGAGACCGGTAGACGATGTGGGTACTATCCTTCCATCCCATGACGAGATTATTTGGACCCATCCGATCCGAAACGTCGTCCCGATCCAGCGTGGCGGTATACGTAAGTCTTTTCGGAACTCCTCCTTCGGACGGCATCACATAGACTTCGGTATTGCCGTCGTACTGTCCCGTGAACGCAAGCCATTTGCCGTCCGGCGAGAAGCGGGCGAACATCTCATAGCCGACATCGCTGGTCAGCTTCCGTGCAACGCCCCCTCTGGAGCCAACACTGTACAAGTCTCCTGCGTAGCTGAAGACAATCTTGTCTCCATGGATCGTCGGGAATCGAAGAAGTCTGGCTTCCTGCTGAGAAAAGAGGACAACCCAGGTATTCATCAAAAGAACTAGAATTACAAAGAATCGTTTCATGGAGCGCACCTCGTTATAAATGGAAGATGAATGATGGCAAAGGTTCTACGACGAAGGAGCAGGAAAGTTTCAATGTTGTTTGACGACGGAAAGCGGCGCGAAATCCGAATCAAGTTCAGTTAATATACATCCCGACAATTTATAGTGCAAATCTCGGTCTCCCCTACTATATTGTAGCAGTTTTGCGCTTCTATTCTACCTTGCTTTTCACTTTGTTTAGCCTGCATGATCCGCCGAACTCTTACGGTCTTTCTCTCTCTCGCCGTTGCGCTCCCTTCCTTGGGTGCTGCCTCCCTGATTGCTGTTCCGTCATCAGACTCCATCTTCATCCGCGTTGTGGAACCAGAGAAGGATACAACCAGCGGTGTCGCAGCGAAGCAGCGTATTTCCGCCTGCACCTCTCCCTCCGCGAGAGCCTTCATCAACGGAAAAGAGACGAAGGTCTACTCGAGCGGGGCATTCTGTGGCGTCGTGAACGTCCCGGTCGGCACTTCAACTCTTCGACTTGTCGCTCGTTCAGCGAAGGGTGATTCTGTGGTTAATGAATTCACTCTCCTTCGTCCGGAACCGCCGAAGACTTCGCCGCGCGAACCTCTCGTCATCGATACAGTAATGATCGAGCCATCACAAGATCTATGGCTGGGAAAAGACGATATCCTTGAAGTGAAGTTCAAAGGAAGTCCGGGATACCAGGCGACGTTCGATATCGACGGGGTCGAATCGGGGATACCGATGACCGAACTCCCGCCGGCAAAGAACGGCGGACTGGGAGGTATTTATATCGGGAGGTACAAGGTTAAGGAAGAAGACGAGACAAAAAATGTTCAAATATGTTTTCGCCTGCGCAAGAGCTTCTTTACGCGGGAAAAAGCGTATTCCCGAGGGAGGGTTTCGCTTATTCCAAAAGAGCTTCCAAGGGTTGCGGAGGTCATAGGAAAACGTCCATACCTTAATGCCGGTATGGGAACCGATCGACTGGGGGGTGCTAAGCTTGGATATCTTCGAAGCGGAGTGCGCGTAGTGGTGACGGGAAAAACGGGAGATCAACTCCGTGTTCGGCTCGGCGACCAGATGGAAGCATGGTTGCCGGGTGATTTCGCCCAACTGTTACCCCTGGAAACTCCGCACCCTAAATCGCTCGTCGGGAATCTCACCATCTGGGGGGACGACAAACAAGACGTCGTAACCGTTGCGCTGGAACAGCGACTACCCTACTTAAGCCAACAAACGGTCGACCCCGCCGCACTTGTCGTCGATATCTTCGGGGCAACGTCGAACACCAATTGGATTACGCATCAACTCTCCGGCCAGGGAATAAAAAGCGTCGCCTGGAGCCAGGTAGCGGCCGAACAGTATCGCTTGACCATTACTCTCAATTATGAGCAACATTGGGGATATGACATCGCGTACGATAACGCCTCCAATTTGCGCATCACCGTGCGCCGCCCCCCTGCGATTATGTCGCTCGATTCCGTACTAAGCAAGTTGACGATAGCAGTAGATGCCGGGCACGGCGGCGATAACGACGGTGCTCTCGGTTCAACTGGAATCAAAGAGAAAGAAATCACTCTCATCATCGCGCAGCATCTCGACTCGCTCCTCAGAGCACACGGAGCAAATGTGGTGATGACTCGAACATCCGACGAGACGGTGCCGATGTCCGACCGGACTGAAAAGATACTCAATTCCGGGGCTCAGCTTCTCGTCAGCATCCACGCCAACTCTGTAGGCAATTCTTCTGATCCTGAATTGTCAAAGGGAACAAGTGCATACTACCGCCATCTTGGTTTTCAATCGCTTGCCACGATTGTCTACGGAAAAATGCTGGAATTAGGTCTCGACCAGTTCGGAGTTGTCGGGAGTTTCAATTTCACGCTCAATGCGCCGACGCAGCTTCCAAGTGTTCTTGTTGAAACTGCGTTCATATCTAATCCCGAGGATGAGATTCTCTTGCTGAATGACAACTTTAGAACAAGTATAGCCAGACAGATTGCAAAGGGTGTTGAAGAATTCGTGGCCACGTACGGCGAAAAGAAAAACTGAAATGAACTTCGGTCCACGCCCACTTGACTTTGAACTGAAATGTTCCAATCTTTCCGTGGACATGTAAAGCTAGACCCACAAACTTTAGCGTCAATGCTGGTCGAGCAACACGATCCGCCTCATTAGTGGAGGTGAAATGGATCAGCAAAGAAAAGAGCGAACCTCAGAGTCTGAATCATTCGGATACATGAGGTTTTTCTGTTTATAAGGAGGTGCAAGATGAAAACGTTTTTCTTCTTCATCGTTGTTCCGTTGATCGCCTTCGGTTGTGCATCCACGCAACCCGTTGATATGCCCGACAGACTCCCGCATTTGGTAGAACAAGAGCCATTTCCGCCTCTCCCGGATGGATCTTTCCAAAATCGCCTGCTGTTTGATTTGAGATTGCAGGTTGCAGAGGATGGAAGCGTTTCGAAAGGGGAAATATTGAATCCCAGCGGTGACCCGGTATGGGACTCGGTGGCATTGACAAAGATCAAGAAGTGGGTATTCAGCCCCGCTATCCATAACGGAAAACCCATGACCATGTGGATCAATATCGCAGCGCGTGTGAAGTATGAAGAACCTGTCATCATGAGGCTGGCGGAAATCGTCTGCCCAACTTCAGTGATCGCCGACTCTGTCCGCGGATTACTCGATTCCGGAAAGGACTTCGCCCTCCTCGCATCCAGTTTCTCTGTTTCGCAATCTAAGGACCAGGGGGGAAACTTGGGGCAAATTGACATCTGTCGTTACCGCGACGAAGTTCGAAAGGTCCTCGCCGACATGAGTGAAAACGAAGTGAGCCAACCTGTAGTTGTTGGTCAGAAGTACGTGATATTCAAACGGCTTCCGAACGATGTTAGATTTCAATGAGGGATTGGGTCGGCATGTAAACTTGGCATGATTACTGCTTATTACTGCTATGGACTAGCAGTTACTTCGGGTCATGGTGGTTAGATCTGGCGAGCAATCGAGGAATCTCCTTTGGGGGGAAGAGGAAGTGGCACGGTAGTTCGAAGCAATCAGATTCCTCCGAAACCCATTTTTGGAAGACAAAGGTTATCCGAAAGGACGGTATGGAACAGAACACGCCCCAAGATCGAGCCGCAATGCTGAAGGAAAAGCAGATCTTCTGCACCGAGTGCGGCACTTACCTGGAAAATTTTTGTTTCTCGAGCGAGGTAGAGAATGTCGAGGCGATTAAGAAATCGCTGGCCCAGTGCAAAAAAAAGGGGAAATTCGTGGGAGAGTTTTGCGCAAAGCTGTTCATTGGAGATTCAGAGACTCTCGGTTCCATTTGGGACGATGGGGAAAGTGACAAGAAATTGTAGAGTATTTAATCA
>CAYYHS010000102.1:0-7584 GCA_964471785.1 uncultured Chitinophagaceae bacterium | reverse complement strand
AGAAGGCGATAGAATGTAGCGAATTTGTCATCCGTCATCGCCGCCTGGACGCCAATAAGCCGAACAGCTCCTTCGGCACCGAAGCGTCGTCCGGTCCATTGCTCGATTCTGGTGTCTCGCGGTTGAACGAAAAGTATTTCATGAATGGTATCGGCTTTGGTGGAGTCGAGCTTGTTTGGAAGAAGAATTCCCTTTCCACTCAATGCAAGGATTGCATTGGGCTCGGTAAAGCCGGTCAAGTAATAGAAATTATCGTCCTGCCGGAAAGAATAGTCCCCATCGCCGTTTCGCCTTTTTTCCGTGGCAGAAAACAGAAATGCAGTAGCCTCACCGCCCAATTCCTTCATGAGCCTCTCCCGCCTCTGCTCATAGACCGAATCCGGGATCTGGTCTCTATCGTAGATTAAGTACTTTAAGTCCTGCGGCAGTAGCTGAACGGCATACGCCAGTGAGAGGACAAACCAGTAAAGAAGAAATCTTGCGTTCATGAAGAGGCCGGAACTTAATTAATTGATCTTTTCTTTTTTGGTTTCCGTAGCTTTGATCGCTTGGAGGACTTGGCGATGAGCTCGTACGAATGATCGATCATCGCAAAAATCTCTAGAGGCGGAATTGTGCCATCAAGTATTACTGTATTCCAGTGTTTCTTATTCATATGGTACCCCGGCGCAACAGCAGCGTAGGTTTCTCGCAGTTCGATCGCATGCTCCGGTTCACATTTCAAGTTGATGGAAAGAGGGTGCGTGTCGGTCCTGATCAGAATGAAAATCTTCCCGTTCGCCTTAAAGACCAAGACAGTCTCGTCGAACGGGAACTCTTCGCTGATCTTCCCTTCTTTCCCCAAGCAATACGAACGGAGCGACTCAAGATCAACCTTCATTCTATTCTTTTCTTTTTTGGGGAGGCTAAATGAATACTACCGTTGGCTGAAGGAAGGTCGCGAAGACAGACCTCCCTGGCAAGGAGGCTGGCAGCAATACAATCGATCGGTGAGATTGGGTCACAACTGGGGTGCGAACGAAACTCCGAATGCAACCGACGTCACATATTTGAGCGACGTCGAATACTGGTTCAACAGATTTGGAAACCCGTACATATACCGTGCTTCGGCAAACCCGCTGAAAGACCGGCTCACTCCGATTTCTATTCCCCCACGAGCAGATGGAGCGAGCGTCGCGGCAAATCCCTGATCAGTCCGCCAGGTGATTGCTTGAATTCCTGCCGCGACGTACGGTCGAACTTTTCCGTCCGAAAAATAGAAGAGCGCTTCGGATCCAACGTACGCGAGGGCGAAATTGAGATCGAATCGCGGCTGAGAGAATTGACTTCCGGCGTATAGGTTCGATTGACCGAAATATCCTTGATTCACAGCAGAAAATTCTGAGGGTGTCGCAGCCGAGTTGTACAATACCACTCCGGTGTTTACTTCGAAGCGGATACGAGAGACTTTTGAGACGAGCGCGCGAATGTCTATATCATATCCTTGACGGGAGACATTATCTATCTCGAATCCTGCAACGCCGGTCGTAATGCCGAATTCGGAACGGCCGTATGAGTTCCTGTCACTGGAGGACATTTCGGAGCGGATCTGGTCATCGGCCATCGGGTAAGAGGTTTGGGAAAACGCCGAGGATGCCACAAAAAGCACGGACGCGCAGATTATTTTGAACATGAGATAGCCCTCCGGGGATAGTATCTTATGCAAAGATACGCACAGGGATTCTTCGTGTCAAGTGCCCTGTCTTTTGGCAGTGTCCTGCCATGTCAAAACTCCCTTGGCATGCCTTTCTGAATGAGTCCCGCTTTCGTGTGCCGCGGAAGCGGGACGAAGTGAATGCCGAAGGCATCCCTTTGAGAGAGGATGACAATAGAAAGCGCCGCTTCGTTCCGTGGGATTGAAAACCAATCTACAGCAGATCGCCACGCAGTTCTCGAATCCTCTTCCGGGCTTGCTCAAGGAGGAGCGAGTTAGGGTAGGATGTGAGGAGATCCTCATATGCTTGGATCGCTTTTTCCTTGTCCTTCAAGCTATGTTGATACAGATCCCCTATGCCGAATTGCGCCTTGTCCCGAAGTATGCTCTTGGGATAATCAGCGATCAGTTTTTGGTAGGAAGCCAAGGCATCCGCGTATTGTCTGATAGCAACGGAAAGTCCCGCCTTTTTCATAAGAGCGTCGTCCGCAAGCGGAGCATCAGTGTTGCCCTCGACGATCGAAGTAAGTAAGGGAATTGCCTCTGATAGACTGTTTTCGCGTTCGAGGAGTTCTGCATGCGCATATTGTTTCAGCGCATCAGTATATCCTGCCTGATTTTCCTTAATGAAATGGAGCAAAAGAAGGGCGTCGTTTGTCTCATCGTCCGAGAGCGTCTGGGCAATCTGCATGAGCGATGATGATGCGGTATCGAACTCGCCGCGGAAATAGTGAATCTCCGCTATTCGAAACCGGGCCTCTGTCTTCTCTACGGTCGACGCGATTAATGACGACGTGATGCCGGTGTATCGTTCGACAGCCTTGTCCAGAGTTCCCTTGACGACATTTATTTCAGCCGCCGTCTCCAGGAGCAATGGCGTCAATGGTCGGGCTGCGGGGATCGCGATCACCGAGTCGATGATACGCTCCGCCCCGTTCAGGTCGGAGAACTGTTTATAGTAGATCAGAGCGGCATTGTATAACGCGTTCGCACTTATTTCAGAGTTTGGATATTCTTGCGCAAGAGCGAGGAACAATCCCAAAGCGCCGCGATAGCCGAGTTGTGTTTCCGAACGGAAGAGACCGGAAACAGAGCGAGAGGTATCAGCGGTATCGGCAGCCGCACTTATTTCTTCAATGGCTCGCGCGTAGCCGAACTTTGCCGTAGGAATCTGGATCATTCCCGGATACTTTCCGATGGAATAATGGAATGCCTCCGCAGCGACGCGGTATGCCTTCTCGTTGTACGCCCGTTCGGCAAACGCAAGCATCTCTACGCCATTAGAGTTGACTTCGGCATCGATCTCTTTCGCAACTTGAAGCGCTCTGTCAAAATTCTTCGCCTCCATTGTGAGCCAGAGGAGTAACCGGCGGTACACGATTGCATGAGTCTCATTGTCAACGGCGCGTTCGACAATTTTTGTCGCGGCTGCGAGCCCCTCTTTTTTCGATGTAAATGCGGCCAACCGGGATTCAATCAACTCAAGCTGGCGTTCATCCATCGAGAGGATCGTCAGATATTCACGAGTAGCCTCATCGTAATTCAAAAGAAGCGAGTAGAGCGCCGCCAGTTCGCCCGAAAAAAGGGACGGGCTCCCGATTTCCTTTCTTCCCCGCAGATAGGTCGCGATCGATTTATCGAAGAGCCTGTTATCGGTTTGAATAGCTGCTACAGCGGTATAGACCCCAATATTTCGAGGCATGAGAGCAATCGTGTTTTGCCAGACAGAATCGGCACGTTTCTCGTCTCCCGCTTTGTAGTAGACCGACGCAAGCGATACGAGCACGCCGATATCTCCCGGCTGAAATGCTAATCGCCGGAGGCTGAGAGCAATCGCTCCGTTGTAGTTCTTCAATTGCTCGTAACAACGGCGCAATCCCTCAAAATAGGAAAAGTTCAGAGAGTCGCTGCGTGCAAGATCCTCGTACAACCGGCTCGCCCGTTCGTAGTCTCCCCCCTGCTCGAAACTTTGCGCCAGCCGAAATTTGTTCTGTGCATCCTGGGCGTGAACAAACGACGGGACGCAAGTGGCAGCGGCCAGCAGAATAAAGAGAAGAATTCGTGTCACCAACATGATGCTCGCAAATCAATCATTAAAAAAATAGAGCCGACCTCACGACTTAGGAAGTCCTCCGAAGCGGCGCGCTGAGTTCAGTGTATTCACCATTAACATTGCGATTGTCATCGGGCCGACGCCTCCTGGAACTGGAGTAATTGCCCCGGCGACTTCTTTCACTGAATCAAAATCGACGTCCCCTACCACACGGTACCCCGATTTCTTCGTGCTGTCCGGCACACGATTGATCCCGACATCGATCACGGTCGCTCCAGGCTTCACCATTGAGGCGTTTACAGCTCCTGCTTTTCCGATTGCCACAATCAGGATGTCCGCCTGCCGAGAATACACTCCGAGATCGGGCGCCGCTGTATGTGCAATCGTGACAATGGCGTTGCACCACTCTCGTTTCTGAAGAAGAATATTCGCGATCGGCTTCCCAACAATGTTGCTGCGCCCCAGAACGACGACGTGCTTCCCGGATGGATTGAGTTCACTTCGGCGCAGCAGTTCCCAGATACCGGCGGGCGTGCAAGGAAGTAGCGTGTCAACTCCGATGAGCATTCTCCCAAGAGTGATCGGATGAAATCCGTCGACATCTTTATCGGGGGAAATTGCTTCGATGACCTTAAGCTCGTTGATGTGTTTAGGGAGAGGAAGTTGGACGAGTATGCCGTGGATATCGGGATCCCGATTGAAAGCATGGATCATTGCTAGAAGCTCCGCCTCGGATATCGAGGCAGGCACCTGCTCCGTGATGGAGTAGAACCCGAGTTCTTCGCATGCCTTCCCCTTGCTTTTTACGTACGATAGGGATGCAGGGTTCTCCCCGACCAGGATGAACGCCAGACCAGGTACGATTTCCCTCTCTGCTTTCAATCGTTGGGCGGAATCTGCTACTTCGCGCCGAATTCCATCGGCAATTTTCTTGCCGTCGATGATGATGGCTGACATGCGGTGATCCACAGTTTGATGTAATGCCCAAACGAGAAGAGCGAGAATTAATACCTCTCGCCCTTTCGTGTTTGCGTATCGATACACAACTTGTTGATAGGCTAAAACTTAGGGAAAATAATCTGTTCTATCGAGAGAGCCTTTCCTGTCTCTGCATCTACCCCAAGGACTACTGAGCACAGGTGCACGTCGTTGGTTGCCGTTTCGTACTTGTGCGGTGTCTGTTTCAAAAAACGCTGAACCGCCTGCTCCTTCCTCATTCCGATGACAGAATCATACGGGCCCGACATCCCGACGTCGGTCAGATAGGCGGTACTTCGCGGAAGGATTCGTGCATCTGCCGTTGGCGTGTGCGTATGAGTTCCGAGAAGGGCACTGACGCGGCCGTCGACATACCAGCCCATCGCCATTTTCTCGGCAGTCGCTTCGGCATGAAAATCGATAAGACAGATCTTCGTTTGTTCGTTGATCTTTGCAAGCGCCCAGTCGACCGCCTTAAACGGATCGTCGAGGGGCTGCATGAATGTTCTTCCCTGCACATTGATTACTCCGATCTTCGTCTTATCCTCCAACTCATATATCACGAAGCCGTTCCCCCCGTTTTCCCGAGGGTAATTGATGGGCCGCAGAATGTTTCTGTTGCCGCCTAAGACTTTTCGCGAGTCCCATCGATCCCAGACATGATTGCCCGTCGTGATCACGTGGACGCCGAGATCGAATACCTTCTTCGCGTCCTCCTCAGACAATCCCTTTCCGTCGGTAAGGTTTTCTCCGTTGGCAATACAAAAGTCGATCCGGTACTTCTCCATCAGACTCTTAAGGATCGTTGAAGTCATCGCCAGGCCCGGTTGACCGACAATATCACCGACAAATAGAATGTTGATTGTCTTGCTCACAATCTTGTTGACCTGCAATGATTGGAATGAGGGGTGCCTGATTGGAATATACGAAGATTTTTGAGCGGAACAAAAACGAGGGAGGAGTGGGTAGTGTCCTAATTTGCTTGCAAAGTCACGGTGAGCCCCGCCAGCAGTGGGATACACTCCGTCGAACCATGACAAACGGCTCAAATATCCTTAGACTTCGCTCAGGATGTCTTTTCGGGATTTTCTTTCAAAATGCAAATTAGGACACTACTGAGGAGTAAAGGATGTTGTCCTGAATCGGAGAGATGAACCAAAGTCCCCTAGTAATATCATTCTTGATATATCTTTGAATCAGGCTGGGACAGAACCGAAGCTCCTAAACAAAAAAGGGCAGGATAAAATCCTGCCCTTCATGCTACCGGGTAACTTCTTAAACTGCCGGCTGGAAATTCGCTACCTCTTCAACAATCGTCTCGACGATCTCACTCTCCTTCACGCGCTTTACCATAACACCCTTCCGGTAAAGAATGGCAACGCCCTTGCCCGCTGCGATGCCGATATCCGCTTCGCTTGCCTCGCCCGGGCCGTTCACGACACAGCCGAGAACCGCAATCTTCACCGGTTTCTTAATACCCTGTAGTCGTTCTTCGAGCTGAGCCATGATGCTGAAGAGATCGACTTCAATTCGGCCGCACGTCGGGCAGGCAATGAGCTCGATATTTCGTGAAGCCAGGCCGAGCGAGCGGAGAATTTCCTTCCCCACTTCCACTTCCTTCACCGGTTCGTCCGTCAGGGAAACACGTATCGTATCGCCGATTCCTTCCGAGAGGAGTGTCCCGATTCCGACAGCAGATTTGATCGTACCGATTCGTGTGAGGCCGGCCTCGGTCACTCCGAGATGCAACGGAATATCTGTCCGTTGGGATACCAATCTGTACGCTTCAATCATCAGTCGTACGTCAGTGGACTTCACCGAAATGATCACATCGCGAAAATTGAACTCGTCGCAAATCGCAACATGCCGCATGGCGCTTTCGTACAAAGCTTCGGCGGTTGGATACCCGTGCTTTTCCAGAATATCTTCTTCGAGAGATCCCGAGTTAACTCCAATGCGGATCGGGATGCCTTTGTCTTTCGCCGCTGTCAACACTTCCCGGATCCGCTCTTTCGAGCCGATGTTGCCCGGGTTAATGCGGACTTTCGCAACGCCCGCTTGAATCGCTTTGAGCGCAAAAACATGGTTGAAGTGAATATCTGCAACGATTGGCACGGGTGACTCGCGCACGATCGCGGCCATCGCTTCGGCCGCTTCTTTGTCGTTCACCGTCACGCGGACAATATCGCACCCTTCGTCTGCCGCTGCCTTGATCTGAGCAACCGTTCCGGCCACGTCATCCGTTTTCGTCTTCGTCATCGTTTGGACGGATATCGGAGCGCCTCCTCCTACTTTCACTCCTCCGATATTCACCTGACGCGTTTGCCGCCGCACTCCAACTTTGTAGTGAGCGTGGGGAATCTCCTGCATCACCGGTTGTTCTAGTATGGGCAACAGTGTTTCCATTCGCCTCTCAAAAGTTAATTCAGTTTTTTGCTCGCTTCAAACAACATTTTCTTCTCTTCATCACTCAGACTCTGGTATCCGGCTTTGCTGATCTTGTCAAGGATCTCATCGATCCGCTGCTGGGTCACCTGTCCCTCCTCTTTCCGCTGGTACTCGTTGATGTCGTAGACCTGTGCCTCGCTGACGTTTTCATACTTCGGCGGCGACCGGCGCGGCGCATTCCATCCGCTGAATAGATTTGTCGGAGCACGTGGGCTCTGTAATCCGGAAAAACGGTAGCCGTCGGCGAGGAGGTAAATGAGACCGACAACGGCACCGCCGATGTGTGCAAAATGGGCGATCCCATCCGTGCTGCTGACGGAGACGAATTCAATCACCATGTACAAGACAACGAAGTATTTCGCTTTGAGGGGAACGAAGAAGTAGACGAAGATCAAGCGGTCGG
This sequence comes from uncultured Chitinophagaceae bacterium, assembly GCA_964471785.1. GTDB lineage: Bacteria > Bacteroidota > Ignavibacteria > UBA10030 > UBA8401 > JAGVPT01. The sequence continues at coordinate 9 of CAYYHS010000102.1, read as the reverse complement.
GGAACATCA